>NZ_JAUBQW010000160.1:0-13241 GCF_036701485.1 Microcoleus sp. Pol11C3
TACGAATTGCTAACAGGAAAACTGCCTTTTGAAACAGAAGATGCTTTAGAGCTAGTTCACTGCCATATTGCCAGACAACCACTTCCTCCGCACGAATTACAGCCAGAAATTCCCCTAATTGTCTCTCAACTGGTCAGTAAATTGATGGCGAAGAATGCCGAAAACCGCTATCAAACAGCCTGGGGAATCAAGCAGGATTTAGAAATGTGTCTGGTTCAATTACAAGAAACCGATAGCATAGAAGAATTTGCCTTGGCAACGCGGGATATTACCGACCGTTTCCTGATTCCCGAAAAGTTATACGGCCGGGAAACTGAAGTTTTTAGTCTATTAGGAGCCTTTGAACGAGTCAGTACAGGTAGCGCCGAAATGATGCTGGTAGCTGGATTTTCTGGGATTGGTAAAACCGCAGTCGTCAACGAAGTCCATAAGCCGATCGCCCGACAGCGTGGCTATTTTATTAAAGGCAAATACGACCAATTCCAACGCAATATACCCTTCAGTGCATTTGTGCAAGCATTTCGGGAATTAATGGGGCAGTTATTATCAGAAAGTGATGCTCAATTACAAACATGGAAAACTCTGATTCTCACAGCAGTTGGCGAGAGTGGGCAAGTGTTGATTGAGGTAATTCCTGAGTTAGAACGCATCATAGGCGCTCAAAGTCCTGCACTAGAATTGTCGGGGAGTGCCGCCCAAAATCGCTTCAATCTGCTGATGCAGAAATTTGTGCAAGTATTTACTACTGCCTCACATCCGTTAGTGATGTTTTTGGACGATTTGCAGTGGGCGGATTCAGCATCTTTAAACTTATTACAACTATTGATGCAGGATAGGGGACATCTGTTAGTATTGGGTGCTTATCGGGATAATGAAGTCTCCCCTACTCATCCGTTTATTTTGACGATGGATGAGATTGTTAAGTCTGGTGCAATAATAAATACTATTACGCTACAACCATTGAGCCAAGCAGAGATGAATCAGTTAGTAGCAGATACGCTGATTTGCGATTTATCCTTGGCTCAACCATTGACAGAATTGGTTTATCAAAAAGCCAAAGGAAATCCCTTTTTCTCTACTCAATTCCTCAAGTCGTTATATGAAGATGGTCAAATTAGCTTTGACTGGGATGTACGCCATTGGCAGTGCGATATTGATCGAGTTACATTTGCCGATGTCTCGGATGTGGTGGAGTTTATGGCGGCGCAATTACAGAAGTTGCCCAGAGAAACTCAGGAGGTTCTCAAACTGGCGGCTTGCATTGGGGCGCAATTTGATTTAGATACACTGGCGATAGTCAACGAAGAATTACCAGAACAAACGGCATCAGCACTCTGGAAAGCCTTGCAAGAAGGACTTATTTTACTGATTATAGAAGGCTATAATTTCGTTCAAACAGATGCTCAATCCGCGAATCAGTCTGTGGCTAATCCTACTTATAAGTTTTTGCACGATCGCGTCCAGCAAGCGGCTTACTCCATAATACCCGAAAACCAAAAACAAGCCACTCATCTCAAAATAGGACAGTTACTCCTACAAAAATATTCGGACATAGAAAGAGAAGAAAAACTATTTGAGATTGTGGGGCATTTAAATCAAGGAATTGAGTTAATCAATCAATTAAGCGAACGAGAAGCCTTAGCCCAACTCAACTTAGAAGCGGGAGGTAAGGCAAGAAGTTCTACCGCCTATGCTGCGGCAAATATCTATCTGCAAACAGGGATTAAGTTACTAAGACCTCAATGCTGGGAAAGTCAGTATAAATTGACCCTAAATCTTTATGTTGCTGCTGCTGAAGCCGCCTATTTGAATGCTGACCTTGAGGTTATGGAACAGATGGCAGCACAGGTATTGCAGAATGCTCAGACGATTTTAGACAAAATTAAAATTTACGAAATTTCAATTGCCGCCCAGACAGCCCAGAGCAAGATGTTGGAGGCGATCGCCGTGGGCAGAAATGCACTCTTGCAGTTGGGTGTTGAACTACCCACCAAAGTTGACGAAGCCTTAATTGGTAAAGAGCTACAAACCTTGACCAGCCAACTCCAGAGCAGGCAAATTGAAGAACTGGTTGACCTACCTGTGATGACAAATCCACACACTCAGGCAGCTATGCAACTCTTAGGTATGTTACTTGCGGCAATTTTGCAGGCAATGCCCGGTTTAATGCCCCTCCTTAGTTCCACAATGGTGAGTTTATCGCTCCAATTTGGGAATGCGCCCGCATCAAGCGTGGGCTATGCGATTCACGGGATGGTGCTGTGTGCCTTTTTGGGGAATGTCAAAACAGGCTATGCCTTTGGTAAATTAGCGCTCTCATTGCTAGAGCGACGCAATGTACGGGAATTCAAGTGCATAATTCTAGTTTTGTTTGGGAATTTTATTCAGCATCGCCAAGAATCTCTCTTGGCAACGATACCGACGCTGAAAGATGGCTTTATGGCTGGCATGGAAACTGGCAACTTTCTCTACGCTGGCTACAGCATAAACAATTACTTTGTAGACAACTTTGTTGGTGGGGTAGAACTAGACACTTGGGAACCCGAACTAGCAGCTTACAGTGCTGTCATGGCGCAGGTAAAGCAATATTCTGCCCAGACTTATTTGAATATGGCGCAGCAGAGGGTGTGGAATTTGAGGGAAACCGTAAGTCAACCGGATTGTTTAATAGGAACTGCCTACGATGAAACGGCAATGATTCCTAAGCATCATCAGGATAAAGAATTCACAGCGGTAGCCATTACCTATATCTACAAACTACTGTTTGCCTACTTATGGGGCAATTACACCGCTGCTCTTGACTACATTGCCCAAGCCAAGCCATATTTGGTGGCAGTATCGGGATTTGTTCTTGTTCCCATTTTCCATTTTTATGCCGCTCTGACACACCTGGCACTTTTTCCCACCCGCGCAGAAAGTGAGCAAGCTCAAATTCTTGGCTTAGTGGAAATTCATCAAAGCACTCTGCACCAATGGGCGCAAAATGCTCCCATGAATCATCTGCATAAATGGTATTTAGTTGAGGCAGAACGGCAGCAAGTGTTGGGCAATAAAGCTGAGGCGATTGAAATGTACGATCGCGCCATCTCTCTCGCTAAAGAAAATCAATTCCTCAACGAAGAAGCACTAGCTAATGAACTAGCAGCAAAATTTTACCTAGAATGGGATAAAGAAAAATTTGCCCAACTCTACATGATTGAGGCGTATTATTGTTATGTTCAATGGGGAGCAACTGCTAAGGTAACGGATTTAGAAACGCGATATCCACAGTTATTAAAACCAATTCAACGGAAAAATAAAAATACTAAAACTACCACAAGAGTAACGATAGGTTCAGAATCTAACTTAGATATCACCACAGTAATGAAAGCTTCTCAGGCGATTTCCGGTGAAATTATGCTAGAGAAGCTAATGTCCAGTTTGATGAAAATTTTGATGGAAAATGCGGGGGCACAAAAAGGCTATCTGATTTTATCAACTCAGGAAAAGCTGTTAATTGAAGCTGAAGGGACAATAGATGACGATCTCGTCACTGTGTTGCAGTCAATCCCCGTTGAAACCTGTCAAAAACTTTCTTCTGCAATTGTTAATTATGTGATCCGCACTCAAGAAAGTGTGGTACTAGATGATGCTGCCCGATCGGGACAATTTACCAACGACCCCTACATCCGAAAAAATCAGCCCAAATCAATTTTATGTGTGCCGCTGATTAACCAATCTCAAATCGTCAGTATTGTTTATCTAGAAAACAATCTGACAGCCGGAGCTTTTACGCCAGAAAGAGTCGAACTATTAAAAGTGTTATCTGGACAGGCAGCGATCTCGATCCAAAATTCTAAACTCTATACAGAAGTCCGCGAAAGCGAGAACCGGCTCACTCAATTTTTAGAAGCAATTCCAGTAGGTGTGACAGTGCTGGATGCTTCAGGCAAACCTTACTATATTAATCGCGCGGCTATTCAATTATTGGGTAAAGGAGTTATTCCTGAAGCCTCCAGCGAGCAATTACCAGAGGTTTATCAAATCTATCAAGCTGGAACACAGCAGGAATATCCCTCTGCACAATTGCCAACTACGCGGGCGTTGAGTGGCGAAAGTGCCACTGTAGATGATATGGAAATTCACCAAGGCAACAAGATTATTCCGATCGAGGCTTGGGCTACTCCCATCTATGATGAAAAGGACAATATTTCTTATGCAATTGTAGCCTTTCAAGATATCACGGAGCGCAAAAAAGCCGAAACAGAGCAGATCAGGTTCACCAATGAACTTTTTCAACTCAACAAAGCTTACGAGCGCTTCGTCCCCAATCAGTTCCTCCATTTTTTAGAGAAACCAAGCATTGTCGATGTCGAATTGGGCGACCAAGTGCAGTTAGAAATGTCGGTGCTATTTTCCGACATTCGCGACTTCACTACGCTTTCGGAAAGTATGACTCCGGAGGACAATTTTCAGTTTATTAATGCTTATTTATCTCGGATGGAATCAGCGATTATTGAAAATAATGGGTTTATTGATAAATATATTGGTGATGCGATTATGGCGCTATTCAGCGGTAATGCTGATAATGCAGTAAACGCCAGTATTGCCATGTTGTATCAACTTCAAGTATACAATCAAGAGCGGGTTAATTCTGGTTATGCCCCGATTAAAATTGGCATTGGCATTAATACTGGGAATTTAATGTTAGGGACTGTTGGCGGGCAAAATCGCATGGATACGACGGTAATTAGTGATGCGGTGAATTTAGCTTCTCGTGTGGAAGGATTAACAAAAACTTATGGTGTTGCTTTACTGATTACAGAGCAGACTTTTAACAAATTAGCTAATCCTAGCAACTATGCTATGCGAATGATTGCTCAAGTTAGTGTTAAGGGAAAAGTAAACTTATCTACAATTTATGAAGTTTTTGAGGCAGATATTCCTGAAACAAAGCGAGGTAAATTAACAACAAAAAATTTATTTGATCGAGGTTTGAGCTTATACCGCCAACAAAAATTTATCGAAGCTACAGAATTTTTTGTTCAATGTTTAAGCTTCTGCCCTTCGGATCAAGTTGCTCAAATTTATTTGGAGTGGTGTGAACAAAAAACTATTACTTTAAATATCGAGCTATTAGAGAGAACTTTAGCATTAGTTAAACCTCGATCTGAGGAATTTGTAAGTAACTTTTATGAAATACTTTTTGATAGTTCTTCTCAGATTAAAAGTCTTTTTATGAATACAAACATGGGACAGCAAAAAGAAAAGCTTTGGCAAAGCTTAGAAATAATTATTGAAAATTTACGGAAACCTCAATTAATTAATGTTTTTGCTAAAGGATTAGGTGCAACTCATGCCAAATATGGCGTTTCAGTAGAACATTATCCTGTTGTGACCAATGCACTCATTCAAGCCCTGAAGGCGCAGATGGGTTTAGAGTGGACACCTAAAACTGAAAAAGCTTGGGTAGAGGCTTATACAATTATTCAGTCAGCTATGATTGATGGCATGGCAGCTATGTGACCTGGATGATGTGTTTGATGCCGATCCACCAGAAATCAAAGCGGGCAAGTTAGCTACGCTGCAATTGTTTGCCGAAGCTTTGGATATTTACTCGGAAGGGAATTTCGCGGAAGCGGCGCGGCTGTTTTCCGAGTGTTGGCGTCAGAATCAGGGCGATCGCGTTGCTAAAATCTATTGGGAACGCTGTCAGTCTGGATTGGTGTCAACTGAAGACTGACATCCTCGATGTTGATATCCAACTCTCGATCGCCCTTTTGTATCTATTACCCACCAGAAAAGAGGTCGCTCCTTTTTAAGTAGCCTAAAAGAGTGATCGCTTAACCGGAACAGATGGCGCTTTTCCAGCATTCTCGCGCAATTTCCCAGTCTTCCTGCGTGTGAATTACCAAAACTCTGGCGGCTGAATCCACTGCCGCAATATCTTCATCAACTGGCGAGTGTTGATTCTTTTCCCCATCCAATTTTAACCCGATAAATCCAAAAGCTTCGCAAGCTGCCGCCCGCACAACAGCAGAATTTTCCCCAACTCCCGCCGTAAAAATTAAAGCATCCAACCCTCCCAAACTCGCCAGCATCGCCCCAATTCCGGCGCGCAAACGGTGAATGTAAATATCCAATGCAAGTTGAGCTCTCTGATTACCTTGGGCGATCGCATCTCCAATCTGCCGCAGATCGCTAGACACCCCTGAAATCCCTTTTAAACCAGAATTTCGATTGAGAATACCATCAAGTTTCTCAGCAGTAAAATCGGATTGTTTTAACAGATGAATGAGAATGCCTGGATCGATCGAACCCGATCGACTTCCCATCATCAAACCTTCCAAAGGCGTAAATCCCATCGTCGTGTCAACACTCCAGCCACCGCGAATGGCTGCCAGAGAACATCCGTTGCCCAAATGACAACTAATCAACCGCAAATCTGCCAAATCTTTACCCAGTATGTCGGCGGCCCTGCGAGCGCAATATTGATGGCTAATGCCGTGAAAACCGTAGCGGCGAATCCCGTTTTCCAGCCATTCATAGGGGCCGGGGTAAACAAACGCAGCGGGCGGCAATTGCGCGTGAAAAGCTGTATCAAATACTGCTATTTGCGACCGATTTGGGAGGAGTTTTTCAAGGGCTTCGATGCCTTCGAGGTTGACGGGATTGTGTACGGGGGCGAAAACAGATAAACGGGCGATCGCCTCTTTAACATCCGGCGAAATTAACGTACTTTGCTGATAGTCTTGTCCGCCATGTACGACGCGGTGGCCGACAATATCAATCTCGTTTAAACTATTAATAACTTGAGTTTTACCTTGCCACAGAGTCTCCAGCATTCGAGAAATGGCGGCTTCGCGAGAGTCGGAGGCAAATTCCTCCTCAAGCCGATCGCCTTTTGCTGTTTTGACTTTTAACTCTGCTATACCCTGCTGATGAGTCCAATCAATTTGAGCCTCCCATAGGGGTTGCAAAGGTCGATCGGGCAGGACATCGTTTAACTCGTAAAGACAGCTCTTTTGACTGCTAGAACCCGCATTTAACACCAGTATTTTCATGCTTTATTCTGTCCTGTTGATTCGTTCTTTCAAACGCTAGGCGATTGAAATCGCGTCTTGTCAAACTTTCGTCCGCCTGCACAGACTAAGAAATCTTGAGATTATGGCAAAATCATTAAGAAATATGTCGATAAATTAACTGTTAATGCAACGTGTAGCTAACAGTTGCATTTTTTTGATATATCTTCTATGCAGATTTTCATTTACTAAAGTTTAAGGAGCCGATCGATGTTTACACCAATTTTACTTGCCACTGTCGCCAGAACCGTAGAGTGGAACCCCACGTTCGGTTTGATTATGATTCTTTGCAATATTTTAGCTATTGCGATCGGCAAATCAACCATCCAAAATCCTCACACAGGCCCAGCCGCGCCCTCATCGGGTTTGGTCGGCGGCTTGAGTTTGGGTGCACTTGTGGGAAGTCTCTGCTTCGGTCATATTTTGGGAACGGGTACTATTTTAGGATTGTCTTACATCGGTGCGATTTAGTTTCAGACTTTAGGGTGCGCCCAGCGCACCTTACCCGCGATTTCAAGTACCGGGTAAATTGCGGAGGTTTTCATCCATGTACGATCGATCGCCCAAAACCTCCAGCAGCGGCCCGCGCACGTCAAACTTGACAATACTGACAGAAGCTGCTAAAGCGCCAATGCGATAGCGATAACGTCCCAAATCAATCCCCAACAAACTGCACAGAATAATCCTAATAGTCGCCTTGTGCGAGACAACCAAAACATTACCGCTCTTGTACTTTTCCTCAATTTCTGCGATAACTAAGGAAGCTCTACTGGCAATTTCCACAGAAGTTTCGCCGCCATTCGGTGCATTCCAAGCAGGTTCAGTCAGCCAGTTAATATAAGCTTCTTCGTATTCTTTTTTGACGAATTCTACTGTTTTGCCTTCCCACTCACCGTACTTAATTTCCCTCAGTCCGTCGCGAAGCTGCATTTCAATTCCCACAGCATCGCACAAAGGTTTTGCAGTAGCAATAGTTCGTTTCATGGGACTGACATAAACAGCATTCCAAGGCAATTTTGCGTAAGTAGCGGCAAACTGTTCTGCCATTTTAGAACCTTCGGGCGTTAATTCTGGGTCGATCGCGCCGCAGAAGCCGCCTGTTTTGCTGTAAGTGGTTTCACCGTGTCGCAGAAAGTAGATTTTTAAGCTCATGAGTTAATTGTGTGTGAATTTTACTATGTTAGCAAAAGAGTGTAAAAAACTCTTTCAAATCATCGAGAGCAGGATGATCCCAATCCCAAATATCTTTTTTGTGTTCCATAACATAATCAAACCGCAACATACTGCAATATTTTTCAGCTTGTTGCTGTTCCTTCTTTGAGCAAGTATCATACCTAATATAGTGGCTAATCCAAAATTTATCAAAATCTTTCTGCTTGATTTTCTTTCCCTCCTTTTCTTCTATGCAACTTCTCCAGCTATCCAAACAATCAGCATAAGGTGATTCTCTAGCCTTTATTGCCTTTAAAAGCGTTTCCAGTTCGCCTTTACCTTCAACATTTGTAAAGTAACAAGCCAATTTTGCCTTTGTTTCATTATCTCCATAAATATCGATAAATTGTTTAGTGCTTGACAAGCTTTCAGCTTCAAACACTGGTTTTATACATCTATCTACGAATTTCAGCCGTTCTTGCTCTGAACAATTATCAATATCGATAATAATTCCAATCTTTGCGATACCTTTTTTGTCAATGTTTGCTTCTAAAGCTTTTAAAGCTTTGATTAACTCTGTTTCGCTCAAGCCTTCCAAACTTTTATAATCATTTATATAAATAGGTGATGCTACCTGGATATCGCAGTTTAGTTTTTCAACCATTGCCTGCATAAAAATTCTATCATTTTTACTTTCTACTATGACAATATTACTCACCTCTCACTCCTTCTTGATGCTCTAGTGCGTAATTCAAAGTTTCTAAATCGCGCCGGATTCCGATTATTTGATTTGTTTTGAGTTTCCTTGCTAGTTCAAAATATGCGCTGCTGCATTCCTGATTATCTTCTAAACCAACCTCAGCAAATGCTTCAAGCATCTCTAAACTGTGAGTTGTAGCAAAAATCTGCGTATCCAATTCGACCGCCAACCGAAATAAGACTCTCCAAAATTCCGGCTGGTTTGTATGGTGAATGCCATTCTCTATTTCATCAATTAGCAGTATTTTGTGTTCGCTGTTTACCAGTTTAAGAATAATATCCGCCACCCTATTGATTGCATCTCCAAACAATGATAAAGGCAAACGCTTTTCGCCCTTTCTTCTTAAGTAGAGCGTGGGTTCTCCAATCGAAAAGCTCTCTACTGATTCGATTGTAGGATCGAGAACTTGAATAGCTTTCAAAACTTCGCTATCTTTGTCATCCAAACGCGCTCGATCGTATGCTTCTGTGAGTTCTTTTCCTGAAATTCTGAGAAAGGATGGAATGATTGGTAATCCGTCAGTAGTAGAAATGCTATTAGTAATTATTGGAACCGGGGAACCAGCTATTAAAGAGGACGTAGCAAGTTCCTGTTCGTTTCTTGTTAACTTAATAGTTAGTCCAGAGAAACGTGAGTCGTCCCTCGACAAATAATCTATTATTTTTTCTGCACCTTCACCAGTCAAAACCTGATTTAGATTCACGGAGCTATTGAGCGATATTTCTAGTTGATAGGGGTTATTATTATCCTCTTTTCTAAAAATTACTATAAATTTATTTTTTTCTGGCACACGAAATAATGTATTCCATCCTCTATTAGGCATAGTTGGCAAGCTTTTTGACGACTCGTTTCTAAAATCTCTTAGCATTGTTAGAGTTCTATATTGTGGAGCCACAGTAAGTAAAAGTGCTTCTAGCAAGGCTGTCTTGCCAGCATTATTTTTACCGCCGATTAAATTGACTCTTTCAAACCCAGAAATTTTGATTTGCTCAAAACACCTAAAATTTTGGATTTCTATTTCTTTCAGCATTACCTATCCTGTTGAATTAATCTAACTCATCTGCGTTAATCTGTGTTAATCTGCCTGTATCTGCGGTTAAAAAAATAGAATTTCTTAACCGCAGATGACAATAGATTAACGCGGATTCACGCAGATGTCGAAAAGCGATCGCACCTATCCAGGCGCACCCGATCGCACCGTTTGTTCTGCAGTCGCCGCCGGATCAGTCGTTTCCTTCGGCGCTTCCGGCGAAACCGGGCCCGCGTGCGGCCACTTCCAGTCGCGGATTTCCGGCATATCATCGCCGTACTTAGTGATATACTGCCTGTGCTCGATCAGCTTGTCACGGATAGCTTGTTTGCCGTAAGCTGCTACAGAACTCAGTTTCGGCACGCGATCGAGTACATCTGCAACTAAATGGAATCGATCGAGGTCATTGATCACCACCATATCAAACGGCGTCGTAGTCGTTCCCTCTTCCTTGTAACCCCGAACGTGAATATTCGAGTGATTCGTCCGGCGGTAAGCCAATCGGTGAATCAGCCAAGGATAGCCGTGAAAAGCAAAAATCACCGGCTTATCTTTCGTGAACAAACTATCAAAATCCTTGTCAGACAAACCGTGGGGATGTTCGCTAGCAGGTTGCAGCGTCATCAAATCCACCACATTAACCACCCGCACTTTTAAATCGGGATAATCTCGGCGGAGAATGTCAACAGCAGCCAAAGTTTCCAGCGTCGGAACATCGCCCGCACAAGCCATCACCACATCCGGTTCGCCACCTTTATCATTGCTAGCCCACTCCCAAATACCGATGCCCGCGGTACAGTGTTTAATCGCAGCATCCATATCCAAATACTGCAATGCCGGCTGCTTCCCTGCAATAATCACGTTAACATAGTGGCGGCTGCGGAGACAGTGATCCGTTACAGACAGCAAAGTGTTCGCATCCGGCGGCAAATAAACCCGCACAACCTCCGCTTTCTTGTTAATTACGTGGTCGATAAAACCCGGATCTTGGTGAGAAAAACCGTTGTGGTCTTGTCGCCAAACGTGAGAAGTTAGCAGGTAGTTGAGAGAGGCGATCGGTCGGCGCCAAGGAATATCGCGAGTAGTTTTCAACCATTTAGCGTGTTGGTTAAACATCGAATCAATGATGTGAATAAACGCCTCGTAGCAAGAGAAAAATCCGTGCCTTCCTGTTAGCAAATAACCTTCCAGCCATCCCTGACATAGATGTTCGCTGAGGACTTCCATCACCCGGCCGTCGGGGGAGATGTGGTCGTCTTCCGGCAAAATTTCCCCCGCCCACACCCGGTTCGTCACTTCAAACACCGGATCGAGGCGGTTTGAGGCCGTCTCGTCAGGCCCGACAATGCGGAAATTGGCGTTTTCCTGATTCAGTGTCATCACCTCTCGCAGGAAGCGGCCGCAAACGCGGGTTGCTTCAGCCATTACAGTGCCCGGTTTTTGCACGTCAACGGCAAAGTCTTCAAATTCCGGCATTTTCAAGTCTCGCAGCAGCAGGCCGCCGTTAGCGTGGGGATTTGCCCCCATCCGCCGAGATCCCTTGGGCGCTAATTCTGCCAATTCCGGAATTAACTTGCCCTTTTCGTCGAAGAGTTCTTCCGGCTTATAGCTTTTCATCCAATCTTCCAGGAGTTGGACGTGTCCCGGCTTAGAAGCCATTTCCGAAAGTGGGACTTGGTGCGATCGCCAATAATCCTCAGTTTTCTTACCGTCAACTTCCTTCGGCCCGGTCCAGCCTTTGGGAGTTTTCATCACAATCATCGGCCACTGGGGACGGCCCGAATAGCCCTTGGTCCGGGCTTTTTCCTGAATCGCCTTAATTTCACCAATGACTGTATCGAGAGTTGCAGCCATCAACTGGTGCATGGTTTCCGGGTCTGAACCTTCCACCCAATAAGGCTTGTAGCCATAACCGACCATCAAACTTTCCAATTCCTGGCGCGGAATGCGGGCCAACAGCGTTGGATTGGCAATTTTGTAGCCGTTCAAGTGCAAAATCGGCAACACGGCCCCGTCCCGAACCGGGTTGAGAAACTTGTTAGAGTGCCAGCTAGCAGCCAGCGGGCCTGTTTCCGCTTCCCCGTCGCCAACAACGGCCGCCACAATCAAATCGGGATTGTCGAAGGCCGCCCCGTAAGCGTGGACGAGGGCGTAGCCGAGTTCGCCGCCTTCGTGAATCGAACCGGGGGTTTCCGGGGCGACGTGGCTGGGGATACCGCCGGGAAAGGAGAACTGTTTGAACAGCCGTTTGATACCGTCTTCATCTTGGGAAATGTTCGAGTAATATTCGGTATAAGTGCCTTCGAGATAGGTGTTGGCGACCAACCCCGGTCCGCCGTGTCCGGGGCCTGCGATGTAGATGGTGTTGATGTCTTGGGCTTTGATGATGCGGTTGAGGTGAACGTAGATGAAGTTTAAACCTGGAGTGGTGCCCCAATGTCCGAGGAGTCTCGGTTTGACGTGTTCGATTTTGAGGGGTTCTTTGAGTAGGGGGTTGTCGAGGAGATAGATTTGTCCGACGGATAGGTAGTTTGCCGCCCGCCAGTAGGCGTTCATTTTGTGTAGTTCTGAGTCGGAAAGCGGCTTTAATTGCGGGATCTCGGTTGTTCCTAGCATCATCAGCGATTGACTCCTGAGTTTTGGTTTTTTTGTAATAGACCTCTTGCAAAAGTCTTTTTAATCAAATTTTGGAACGGGCAAGATGCCCGTTCCACAAGAAAAAATGTTTTTTGTGGGATGGGCATCTTGCCCGTCCTAGTTATTTTTGCAAGAGGTCTAATGTGCGATCGAGAAGTGCGATCGATCTTGTAACTGACGCGGGATATTATTTTGTTACTGGTGACACTGTTTATTTTTACTCCATTTTTTGCAAGTAAACAATTGAATTGTATATCACTTTTCTCTCAATCAAAGTTTAAATCAACGTTAATTTTTGGGTAACAAGCGCACAATTTTGACCGAGAAAAGCAGGGTTGTGGGGGGTGAAAACCTTGGGGTGTAGAAAAGATACTTCTTACGGTAGAGGTGAGAATTATTTATATGTGAATTTTTTTTTCTGCTTGCCGATGAGCTGTTAACTCCTTTCCTGCTAAAGTTTTGTATATTCGCTTAAACTCTAAAACTGAGAATCATCCGTCATATCATGTCCGGTAGCATAACCATAATTAGGGCTTGCTGAATATATCGATCGCACTTGAGGTAGCCTGGGTTTTGAGCGCGCGATCGAGAATAAAGTGCA
>NZ_JAUBQW010000161.1:0-13083 GCF_036701485.1 Microcoleus sp. Pol11C3
GGTGTGGGAGTGACTGGTGTTGGCGTTGGTGTGGGAGTGACTGGTGTTGGCGTCGGTGTGGGAGTGACTGGTGTTGGCGTCGGTGTGGGAGTGCCAGTTGTTGGCGTTGGTGGGGGAGTGACTGGTGTTGGCGTCGGTGTGGGAGTGACTGGTGTTGGCGTTGGTGTGGGAGTGACTGGTGTTGGCGTTGGTGTGGGAGTGACTGGTGTTGGCGTCGGTGTGGGAGTGACTGGTGTTGGTGTGGGTGTCGGTGTCGGTGTCGGCGGTGCTAAATCGTTATCCGCGATCGCCACTGTCACCCCTGGCACCACAACCGCATTATACTTAGCATCTGTGCTGCTCACAGTGTGAGTGATACTAACGCTCTGTGCGCCTTCCACAATCGTATCATCAACAGCTTTCACCGTAACGGTTTTAGGATTATTCCAATTATCCGCAGTGAAAGTGATCGGGGCGATCGCCTCTATCTGCTCACCTGTTGTGAGAGTGATAGTTACAGGCGCGATCGGCTGCGACATTAATTGGATGTCATAAATGCCCGCCGGGCCACCTTCAGTAGCAGTTGTTGCCGTGGGAGTAATAGAAATACCAGCGGTATCATTGTCTTTATTGGTAATGCTAACATCCGCTACATCTTTGTTGTTGTAAATCGGATCTGTACTAACAGTAGCCACCGTGACTATTTTGTAGCCAATATCGCCGTCAACAATGCTATCGTTAACCCCTGTTACTGTTACTGGTTGCGCTGTATTCCAGTTAGCAGTAGTGAAAGTTATGCTATTAGTCGAAACTGTTCCCTCGGCAACATTGTCACTGGTCAAACCGATAGTCACATCAGCAGTCGGCTGAGTATTCAGAACCACAGTAAAGTTAGCCTTGGTGCCATCTTCACCAGTAGTTAATCCTGCCGTGGGATTCACCGTAATTCCCGGAGTTTCATTGTCACTGTTGGTAACGGTGACATCATCAGGATCGAGGTTATTGTAATTAGGCTCTGTGCTGACAGCAGCGGCCGTGACAATTTTGTAAGGTAGAGGGCCATCAGCTACCAAATCGTCAACACCACTCACCGTTATTGGTTGCGGTTGATTGTAGTTAGCGGAAGTGAAAGTTAAGCTATTAGTTGAAACTGTTCCTTCGGCAAGATTGTCACTCCTCAAACCGATGGTAACGTCAGCAGTGGGTTGAGAGTTGAGTTTGACGGTAAATTCTGCCTTGCCACCGACTTCACTTGTAGTTAATGCTGTTGGGTTAATAGTAAAGCCAGCTTTGTCATCATTAGTAATATTTGTGGTAGCGGTAGCAGTGGTAATTGTCGGGGTTACGCCCGGGCCTGTGGGACTTGAAAGGGTGATGACAAGGGTTTCGTCGGGTTCAACTATCGTGTCGCCTAATACATCCAGAGTAATGGTTTTGGATGTTTCATCGGCGGCAAAATTAATTGTACCAGTAGCAGCAGTTGCCCCAGAAGTGCCGCCGATTTTGTTGTAATCGCTGAGGTTTGTAGCTGTACCTGCGATCGTATAATTGACGCTACTTGCCCCGCCTGTGTTGCCGCTGCGAGTCGCGGTGAAAGTCAGAGGTTTTGTGCCGCTATTGCCTTCAGAAATGCTGGCAGTACCGGCGGCGATGGCATAAGAAACTGTACCGTTGGCTGCAATAGTTAATGTTGTTTGTTTGGTTGTACCTGCAATGCCTCCGGTGATTTTGCCCAAGTTGAGGATTGCGGTTTCGGCGTTTTCAGGTAGATTGTCAGGTTTGATAGTGACTGCAACAGTTTTGGTGAGTGCGTCACCTGTTGCACCGGCGGGGAATGTAATCGAGGTAGGGGAAAAGGCGTAGTCGGAATTTTCGGTGGCTGTGCTGCTGGGGTCGATCCCAATTGGTACTGTTACATCAGCAAAAGGAGTGCCACCGCTGAGAGTGACGGGAATATTGACTGTGGTATCTGTTGTTCCTTCAGTGCCAGCGTAGGTTGCAGCCCCCAAATTAACTGTATTCGGTGTATTTAGCAGAATTGAGACATCTTTAGAGGTAAAGTTTGGGGTCGCTAAATCCAACTGGCCGTCAGCATTAAAATCTGCCGCAGCGATCAAACGAGGAACAGTTCCTACACTAAAATTGACTGCTGTACCAAAACTGCCAGTACCATCCCCTAACAAGAGTGAGACGTTGTTAGAACCGCTATTCGATGCGGCTAAATCGGTTTTGCCGTCGGCATTAAAGTCCCCCGCAACCACAGATTCGGGAGATGATCCGACACTAAAGTTGGTAGCAGTACCAAAATTACCCGTACCATCCCCCAACAAAACTGAAACGTTGTTAGAACCGCTATTCGATGCAGCGAGATCGAGTTTACTGTCGCCATTAAAATCGCCTGTAACCACCAAGTGATTCCCTGTCCTCGCGCTAAAGTTAACGGGGGCGCTAAAGTTGCCCGTACCATCTCCTAACAAAACTGAAATATTGTTAGTGGCGCTATTGTTCGAGGTGACTAAATCGAGTTTGCCGTCGCCGTTAAAGTCGGCTGTGGCAATAGTAAGAGATGCTACTGTATTAATGGTAGCGGGAGTGCTAAAGCTACCGGTACCGTCTCCCAAAAGAATTGAAAGGTTGTTGCCACTCAAAGGGGCTGTGGCTAAATCTAACTTGCTATCTCCATTAAAGTCGCCCGCAGCGATTGACCGAGGATTTATCCCTGAACCAAAGTTGATAGGATTGCCAAAAGTTCCAGTACCTGTCCCCAGCCGGATGGAAATGAAATTCCCGTTAGCGCCACTAATAGGATTGGCTACAGCTAAATCGAGTTTGCTGTCTCCATTAAAGTCGCGCACTGCAATGGAATTGGGAATCTCGTTGCCGGGGTTAAATAAGTTAGTAGCAGTACCAAAGCTGCCCGTACCCGTCCCCAACAATATGGAAATATCTCTGGAGTTGAGGTTGATCACGGCTAAGTCGGAGAAACCGTCGCCGTTAAAGTCGCCCGTACCAATTGATAAAGGAGTGGCCGTTGGGGCCAAACCCGCACTAAAGTTAGTAGCCGTACTGAAGCTGGACAGAACGTGGTTGTAAGCCCCCAGCACTTCTGGTCGAAATGCTAAAGGTGTGGCAATTTTCCCTGCTGTTACTTCTAGGAACCAGTTGCCGCCTTTTGCTGCACTTCCGGTGAGGTTTTGCGAAGCAGCAACCGACGCGCCGGTTAACTCACTCAGGCGTTTTATAAATGCTTTACCTGTCTCGCCTGCTGCTACGTTGCACCCGTACAAAAGAATGTGAGGTCGATTGTTGGGGATTGAGTCGTTTCGTGGCGAAAACCACTGCTGTAGATTGTGCCGATCGCGCTCTATATCATCTAAACTCCAGCTACCGTCGCCGAGTTGCAAGCTGCCGGGAGCACCGTGAGAAATGATGTGAATGCTGTCAATATTGCTGCGAAGAGCTAAAATTTCTGTAATTTGGTCGCTCGAATCCCGGTTCACATCCAAAACAACTACTTCTGTACCGGGTTTTACCCCGGTAATCAAACTTTGATAATCTTCAACTTGAGTGTCGATAAAGGCGATCGACCTTACTGAAACTGGAATATTTAAATTGGGCATAATACACCTGACTGGGGTTTCAAAAAAATACAAAAATTCCGCAATTTCGTGACTGGCGTCCGAAACTAAATAACCACACAAAATTAATTACAGAAAGACTCCTTGCTGGGCAAGGGTTTCAGGAGAAATATTGTGTAATTAATTTTGCACAACTACTTATCTATCAATTTTTATTTATACAGACACACCCTTTCTCCGTAAAAACCCGGTGAGTCTTCATCTTTTGTCCTAAAAATAACAGTTTTTTTACAGAAAATATGTAAATTTTTCTTAAAAAATACTTAGTTAATTAAACTTTTGATAAAAATGTGGAAAATACTTAAGTATTATTACTGTAAAAAATGCGATATTGATTTACCACAAATATTTATTAAACGTAAGTGCAATTATATAGAAATTTCAAACTCAGTAATTTTGATACATACTTTAGGGTGCGTAAGCAATTAGTCGTGCAGAAAATACGGTCTTCTAACGCACCCTACTAAACTTTTGATTACTTCAAACCCCCATCTATCTCCGCTAAAATCTGCTCAGCTTGCCCGCACAAAGCCGCGTGACAGCAACCGTTACTCGCCAACAATCCCCCCCACTGACTGACATCTCCCCGGTTGTATTGCAAAGCAGTACCGTCAAAACGAGTAAATCGGCCGCCCGCTTCAGTCAAAATTAATTCCGGTGCCGCTAAATCCCAATCTTTCGGTGCAGACTTTCCCGAAAGCGCAATATAAACATCAGCCTTTTGTTCGACAATAGTCGCAATTTTACAGCCGATACTGCCGACAGCTATTTGATTTTGACATGGCAGTTTGTGCAATAATTGATTAAAGCGCTCGCCCCGGTGACTGCGGCTGGTTACTATAGGTAAATCTGCCAGTATATTTCGCGCCGAAACCTGCAATTTGACTGCAGAACCTGCCCGACTTTCCCCAAAAGCACCCGCATCCCGGATTGCGTAATAAATTTTTTGCTGTTGGGGCCAAGCCACCACTGCCAATATCGGTCTTCCCTCGAACGCTAAAGCAATGTGAACGGCAAATTCCCCTGTCCTGTCAATAAAATCTCGCGTTCCATCCAAAGGGTCAATAATCCAAACCCAACTTTGAGGTAAGGGAATTTGACCGTTTTTTTCTAAATAAGATTTGTAAGTTTCTTCGCTGAGATAGGCAAATTCTGCATTCCCTAAAGCCGACTGCAATTCGTCGAGAATGTAAGAATTGACAGCGACATCGGCGGCGGTAACTGGGCCGTCTTTTTTTTCTTGGATGTCGAGGTTAGGAGTGTTGGAATCCTGCCGATAATAGGATTGTAGGATATCTGATGCACTCCAGGCGATCGATCGCGAAATTGCGCTTAATTCTTCGAGAGTTTTCATGAATTTCTTTATTTTGAACCGCAGATGAACGCAGATGAACGCGGATTTCAGTAGGGCGGTGCCTCCGCGGCCGCCCCTGGGAACAATACATTAGCAATTACCAATTAATATGAGGATATTTCCATTCATAATAATTAGGAAACACAAAATTAGTAAACGAAACCGAAATACTAACCTCCAATGATTTTACATGATGCCACCAACCGACCGGAATAAAGATAGCCTCTCCCGGTTCCAAAATTAATTCAATAATTTTCGCATCTCTGTAAAGCGGGTATTTGTCATAATCGGGATTTTCGCCGTCCACCTTGCTGAAAACTCCGACGTGATTGTAAAGCAGAGGTGTTTGCTGCGGAGAAATCAATTTAATTAGTTTGCGACCCGACACTTGAGCTAAAATTAAATTAACTGGGTCATGGTGCAGCGGTGTAATCGTGCCTTTCGGACCGAACCAAAAGAAAACTCTGCCTTTTGTATCCGTCGGATTGAGGTATTCTGGGAATATTTCAATGTCGTTAAATAGCGGTTTAAATTCCTCTCTTTCCAGAGTTTGATTGTTAGCAACCATGTAGTAGTCGTTGCTAGGCCCGCCCTTGACCACCATCTCTACATATTTACGGAACAAAACAATTTTTTTGTGATTTTCTATCTTAATTTCATAATTCGGGTCTGAGTTGCGGTTGGCTTGAATTTGTACCTCTGCATCGCCATATTTTTCCTGTAAATACTCCGGCGTCCACAACTGCAACGCTTTCCAGTTGTGCATGATATTAGTAATAATTACTGGAGTATTTTTGGCGTAGTAATTTTCTAGAAAATACTCTCGGGAAAGGCTGCTTTTGCGTTCGATTGTGCCAAACTTGGAAGACAATGCAGCTAATTGATTGTTAATCCTGAGATGCGATTCTAATTTCTGCAATAACTGTACGTAATGGCTACCTGCTTGAAAGTACGGATGAGAGGATATCGCCGTAACTTCTGCGGTGGCTGTTTCCGCATCAATACCCGTACTTACTAAGGCTTGAATGATTTCTGCGTCAGGTTGATTTAATAATTTGTTAGCCGCCACCCACTGTTTCATATTGTCGGGGACTTCTGGTTTACTTGGCGCTGCGAGTAGATTGGGCAAGTTTTGCGTCAGCCATTCTAGATTAACCTGTTGTTGCTCGCTTAGGGTAATCCGTAAAGGGGGAAGAGTGATAGTTAGGGGTTGGGTGTCAGACATGATTCGGGTATATTGTTTTGGGAATGTTTGGTTTGAGGTTGTTTCACTAATATAGCAATTTTAACGAACCGCGAAAGCGCTAAGGGCGCGAAGGAAGAGAAGAGGGAAGTTCACAAATTTTGTCGAGGTTGCTGTCCGGATTTTAACTCAACAAGTGTTGCCAGTTCAACTTTTCTAGCTTTGAGCGGTTTTAACCGGATAGTTTGGTTAATTTTAATTTAAAATTAACCCTTATTCATCCAGGCGCGGGTTCCGAAGTTTTTGCAAGAATCGGAAGCGGTTTTAGCTGCTGCGGTGAGAGTATCTGTAAAGTTATTTTGCCAAATGTAGTGGCAGAAAGCGCCGTGAAAAATATCGCCAGCGCCTAAAGTATCTGTGGCTTGAATTTGAGGTATTTCTATAGTGCCGTAACTGCCATTGCTGAGGTATAAAATGGATTTATCACCGCGAGTGATGGCAATATTGGAAATGCCGGCTGCTGAGAGATAAGCAAAGACTTGTTCTGAATTGTCGCAGTCTGGCGGATAAAAGTTATCCGAACATACCGCCCATTCAATAAAAGGTAAGATTTCTTCTAATCCGGGTTTCCAACTGCCACCGTCGAGGAGAATGGGAATGTTTTTTGACTGGGCAAGTTGAGCAATTGCTTTGCTGGCTGCGATTTGATGTCCGTCAAGCAGTACAATATTAACGGATGTTAACATATCCTCGTTAATTGTTTGACTGTCAACTTGCGATTTCGTAGCATTGATGGAAATTACCGATCGATCGCCCGTTGCTTCAGTTACAATAATCGAGGAAACTGGTGGCGAGTGCGATCGCCCAGGCTCCAAATCGATTATCCTGACATTATACTCCGCTAAGTCTGCACGAATTAATTGGGCGATCGCGTGAGTACCCAAAACACCAGCCCATACCGCCGCATTCCCCAAATAGCTAAAAGTGACCGCAGCATTTGCCGCCGGCCCGCCCGCAGCAATGGTACAATCAGAAGCAACAACTTTCTGATTTTCACCCGGAGGCTTCTGGGCCAAATAAACTAAATCTAAAGTTGCCAATCCCAAAAACAATCCGGTTTTCATATCTTCTTAAATATGTGGCATGGGCGTCCCGCCCGTGTCCCATCTGCGGTTAAAAATCCCACTCTTAAAATGCAAGCAAATCCCACCACAGGAACACTTTACATCGTAGGAACCCCGATCGGCAACCTCGAAGACATGACATTTCGCGCCATCCGCATCTTGCAAACAGTAGACTTCATCGCCGCCGAAGATACCCGCCATACAGGCAAACTCTTGCACCATTTTCTAATCAAAACCCCCCAAATCAGCTATCACGAACACAACCAACACCAACGACTCCCCGAACTCATCGACAAGCTGCATTTAGGAAAAGATATCGCCCTCGTCACCGATGCCGGAATGCCGGGAATTTCCGACCCCGGATACGAGTTAGTCAAAGCCTGTGCCGATGCTAATATTAACATTATTCCGATTCCCGGCCCGACCGCCTGCATTGTTGGCATAACTGCATCAGGATTACCGACAGAGAGATTTGTATTTGAAGGTTTCTTACCCGTGAAAGGTCAAGAACGCCAACAAAGTTTAGAAGCTTTGCAAATAGAATCCCGCACTATAATATTATACGAATCTCCCCACCGATTGCGACAAATTTTACAAGATTTAGCAAATAGTTTGGGAAGCGACAGACAGATTGTGCTGGCGAGAGAGTTAACTAAAATGCACGAAGAGTTTTGGCGTGGTAGTATAGAAAGTGCGATCGAGCTTTACACCAATCGCGAACCCCAGGGAGAATTTACCCTCGTAATTGCCGGTATCCAAACAGCCGCCCCAATATTTTCCGAAGATGCCATTAAAGCAGAATTGCAAACATTAATTGCAGAAGGCATAAGTCGTTCCCAAGCCAGCCGCCAGCTAGCGCAACAAACATCCCTCCCCCGGCGCCAAATCTACCAACTCGCCCTCACAATTGGCGACAATGAATCAGGAGAAGAACCCTTAGATGAATTGTGAATATCTCTCTTCTCTTCTCCTTTGCGCCCTCTGTGCCCTCTGCGGTTCATAAAAAAAATCTTGTTCACACAACAAATAACATTGCTATACAATAATACCAAAAAACTTCTATGGTACGCGGAAACTACGATCGACAAAAACCATATTTACGCAACCCCCACATCAACAAACCAATCGCCGAAATTTATGCAGACTTAGACGCCTTTAGCTGGGAGATATTTGAAGACCAACCCCACCGCTTCGATACCGTCAGTTTCTACGTCTTGCTTCCCCCACTGTTTTACGAAGGGCGTTTCATCAAAGGAATTTACTTCAGCGAAGCAGTAGAACTCATCAACAAACTATTTCCCCAACTTTCCTCAGTATTTTTCTCCTTCACCTATTCCCCCGGAACGTCCTATTCCTGGGCCCCCATAGCTGACGCCTACTCTAGTTTATACAAAAACCCGCAGCGAGATAAGTGGTTTCGCGAGACTTATGTCGATCGCGCTTACAAACCAATCATACCACTGCAAGACACCGACTTCATCAACGAATACTTAATTTCCCCGCGCAACGTCCCCGCCAAAGACATAGACTTGTTAGCCGTCGCCCGAATTTCCGAAGAAAAAAATTTGCCAATCATAGCCAAAGCCTTAAAAGTTTACCGCCAAAAATATCCGCAAAAACCGATAAAATTAACAGTAGTCACCGGCCACGACTTTGATGCTAGCAACCTTAAAACTCTCGACGAGTACGCCTTAAAAGAATGGCAACAAATAGAGACAATTTTAACCAATCCCTCCGACTACATTAACTTAGTGCCGAGAGTTGACTACTACAGCGAAATCCCCACATATTATTCGCGAGCACAAGCATTCGTCCTCGGTTCCCTCCTCGAAGGAAAAAACCGGGGGATTACCGAAGCAATGAGTTGCAACGTACCAGTAATTTGTTTTGAAGAATTCAACCAATACGCCAGAGGAAACTCGCCTGTTTTCCCTGAAGGTGCGGGCCTTTACGCCAAATTCGACCCAGAATCTCTCGCAGATACTATATATACAGTATTGGAAAATCAAACAGAATTTAAGCCGCGCTATCAATATTTAAAACATTGCGGGCGCAAAAACTTTTTCAATACTTGTATAGACAGTTTTCCTTACTACCAGCACAACATTCCCGACTACAAACCGGGAGATGCGATTAACAATTTGTGGCTGGATTTAGCAGTTCAGCAAAATTATCAAATTAGCTTAAACAGCTTTTTGTACGGAGGTTCTCCCTTGTCTCATATTCGCGGGACAAATGCGATTCAGCACAATCTCAGCGAGTTAACCAAATTTTTGTGAGAATCTGTATAGTAAACTAGACTTATTGGATTAATATTTGATTGATACGGAAACCGCAGATAAATGCAGATTATTTTTAATAAAACTCGGCGGTTTAAACTAATCCTACACAAACTTTCGGTCGCTGAAGCGCTGGCGCGCTGACTTCGCCCACGCGGAGTAAAAAATCAACAGAGAGATGCGGGATAAGGTTTGTTTTAGAAGGCAGAAATATCGGCAAAAATTTTACAGGCTAACATCCTAGCCAAATTCACAGGAACAGCATTGCCGACCATTTTGTATCCATCAGCAATATACTTGTACTTAAAAATAAACTCATCCGGGAAAGTCTGAACTCTCGCGCACTCTCGCACAGAAAGCCGACGGTAAGGCTGAGGAGAATTGGGATCAAAAATGCGCTTGTCTTTGCCAACCAAAATCATTTTACTAGCTTGAGGATGGAGAGGTGCGTGTCTGCCACTTGCCTGAATAGTAAAAGAAGGTTCACACCAACTTCTAACTCGATTGCGCGACATATAAAGGCTGGAAAACCCCAAATCCGCACATTCGTGATTTGGGACAGAATCGTGATAATTATCTAATTTACCCTTAACTGACATAGGGGCGATCGCCTGCAAATCAAAAATCGCATCTTTCAGCGTCAAAACATCGGTTCCAGGTTCGGGAAACTCAAAACCAAAACCCAAAGTCTGTCGATAGCCAACAACAATCACCCTTTGCCTATCTTGCGGAACACCAAAATTTCTAGCATTCACCAACTTGTATGAAACCCGATACCCGATGTCCTCAAACTGCGATAATATATAAGTGAAAGCATCCTTGTTTCTGGGAGCCAAAATACCGCTAACATTCTCAGCTAAAAAAAACAAAGGCTGCTTGTCCCGCACAATTCTGATATACTCCCAGAAAAGTTGGCCTCGACTGTCATCAATCCCCCGTTTAGCGCCTGCTTCACTCCAACTTTGACAAGGAGGTCCCCCGATTATCCCAATACAGTTGGGAATTTCATCAGAATTAATTTTTCTGATATCTCTGGGATCTAAAAAAGTTTCAGGATGATTAAAATTATACGTATCCCAAATAGACTTATCATATTCATTCGCCCAAACCGGATTAAACCCAGCTAAGCGAAAACCCAAATCCAACCCCCCACAACCAGAAAACAGAGAAATAATATCCAAAGCCACCTTTTTTAACCCGCAATAAATACAATAAATCAATTATAAACCTCTCTTTTATTAGATATCTATCTCTTTCTTCTCTCACTCTGCGCCCTCTGCGGTTAATAAAAAAATATAATTCACACACAAACAGAGTTTATCATCCTCAATGAATGCAGAATCCATCCTCCAATCCTACCAACACTTCGGCGTCCATCTCGGCTTAGAAAGAATTCACCAACTTCTCCAAAAACTAGACAACCCCCACAAACAAGTACCCATTATCCACATTGCCGGCACCAATGGCAAAGGTTCCGTTTGCGCTTATCTTTCTTCCGTACTAACAGAAGCAGGCTATCGAGTCGGGCGCTACACATCCCCACATCTAATCGATTGGACAGAAAGAATTTGCATCAACCAAAAACCGATTTCCCCAACAGAATTGCAGCAGTGTCTCCAACGAGTTGTCGCCGCCACCGAAAACAACAACGAAACCCCGACTCAATTTGAAATAATCACCGCCGCAGCTTGGCTGTATTTCGCCGAACAAAAAACAGACATCGCAGTCATAGAAACTGGATTGGGCGGTAGATTAGACGCGACTAACGTTTGCGAAACACCCCTCGCTAGCGTCATCACTTCTATCAGTCTCGAACACTGGCAAATACTCGGCCCCACGGTGGCAGATATTGCTGGGGAAAAAGCGGGAATTCTTAAAGCAAAATGTCCGGCAGTTATCGGGGAATTGCCAGAATCAGCTAGAATAGTAGTAGAAAAACGCATTCAAGAATTAGACTGTCCGGCAACTTGGGTAAAACCAGCAATAGATTTAGGACAAGGCTTCGCAGAATATCAGTTAAATCAAAATGCGGTTAAAATAAAATATCAATTGCCGCTGCTGGGGAAAATTCAACTAATGAATTCAGCAATTGCGATCGCAACTCTCGAAATTCTCCAAAACCAAGAATGGCAAATCTCCCCAACCGCCATCGCCAACGGTATAGCCAAAACCCAATGGCCCGGAAGACTCCAGCAGACTACTTGGAAAAACCGCAATATATTAATTGACGGGGCGCACAACCCCGCCGCAGCGATCGCCCTGCGTGAATATGTCGATCGCCTGAACAATCACCCGTCACCGATTAACTGGGTAATCGGCATTCTTGCGACTAAAGACTGCGATGATATTTTGAAAGCATTACTCAAAAAGGGCGATCGACTTTACTTAGTACCCGTACCCGATCAAAACTCATCATCCCCCGCAGAATTAGCCACCCTAGCTCAAATTATCTGCCCGGAATTAACACTCTGTCAAGCCTTCCCCGACTTAACCACAGCCTTAGATGCTGCTGTTACAGGCGACAACCTCACAATCCTTTGCGGTTCGCTTTATCTCGTCGGCTATTTTCTGCAACAACAACAATCCCAAGCTTAAACGCATCAGAATTGTGTTTCTTCCTCCGTAAAGATAGGAGGCCACAATTCCGAAACGGGCAATTCCCAACCGGGAAAAAGTTCTGCTACTGTTAAGATATCGCCATTTCCTAAAACAGTCGGTTCACCTGTAGAGCGATAAATAGTCACTGTTTCTTCATCAGGATCGATCAGAATTCCGACGATCGCACCCAATTCTATAAACTTCAAAACCTTGGCTTCTATAGGCTTAATGCGATCGCTCTGAGATTTAATCTCAACAACCAAATCGGGGACAAGTTCTCCAAAATAACGCGGACTTTGGCGCAAGCGGGCGGCGCGGACAAAAGAAACATCCGGTGCTTTGACATTCGTATCCGGCATGATGAAACCGCCTGCGGAGTCAAACACTCTCCCCAAGCGACGGGGATAAACCCAGTTACCCAGCAAGCGAATCAAAATACTGCTGATTTCACTGGATACGATGTCTGATGGCCCCACAATTGAAAGTCTCCCGTCTTCTAGTTCAATTTTGTAATCTAAACCCGCTTCGGAAAAAAGGGTTTGAACTTGGTTTAAATCTTTGAGTGTCATCGCTGGCATAAGAATTTTCTCCTATTCCGATCTGAGCTTTGATTTTAACACGAGTCAAATTTATGAATATTTTATTAATTCAGACTATATTTCTGCAAATCATCAATCAAGCTGAATGGAGAAAGGCGATCGCACGGGATAAAGAAACCAGGTTTTTAGGATAAGCGATCGTTCTTATCAACAAACATTTACCTCTAAAATAGTCGAGATTGGCTTATGCAGATTTCTCCTCCGACTCCGCGTTGTGAAGAGGCGGTAATTTCATCATTCGATAATAACTTAGGCTCTCCTGAGTTTATGGTGTAAAATGTACCTAATAATACATTTACCGTTATGAGCTTCCATCTAGACTATCTATT
>NZ_JAUBQW010000320.1:0-1084 GCF_036701485.1 Microcoleus sp. Pol11C3
TTTTAATAATTTCAAGAATCGTGTATTAGCTTGCTTTTCTGATTAGATAAACTTATAACCATAAGTTCAGGAGAGCCATTGATTTTAACTATTTTACGCTTATTCGGATATATTTACAAAACCGGGATGCTCCCAATAAAAAAGTTGAGCTTGCCCCAACACCCCCATCCGAGTTTGAACTGCCCTTCGGAGGCAGCTTGTCACCAGATAACCGTTGGGTAAAAATGACACAAGTAATCCCATGGTCAGAATTTGAAGCAGAATATGCTAAAAACTTCCCCACAGAAATGGGTGCACCAGCCAAATCCTTTCGGATGGGGTTGGGGGCATTAATCATCAAAGAAAAACTCGGAATTAGCGCTCAGGAAACCGTCGAACAAATCCGGGAAAACCCCTATCTACAATACTTTATTAGTCAATCAAGCTACAGTAACGACCTACCATTTGACCCATCTCTCTTAGTTCATTTTCGGCAAAGAATTAGTCAAAACCTAATTAATAAAGTTAACGAACGAATGGTTGAAAAAATCGCTCCATCACCCTATTTAAACCAGAAAAAAAAAGATTCGGACGCAAAAAATGAGTCACTTAATCGTGGAAAATTAATCATAGATGCTACCTGTGCCTCAGCAAATATTAGTTATCCAACGGACTTAGGACTATTAAACAGAGCCAGAATTCATACAGGAAAACTCATAGACATCCTGTATAAACAAATCACAGAAAAAACCTATAAAAAACCAAGAACCTACCGTAATTTAGCAAGGAAAGACTATTTGGCAGTAGCCAAACAAAGACGACCCACCCGAAACAAAAGAAGACAGGCAATTAAAAAACAACTTCAATATATCAAAAGGAACCTTCCTCATATTGAACAGCTAATCGAGTCAGGTGCGACCCTAGAAAATCTGAACAAAAAGCAATATAAAACCTTGCTAGTCCTCACAGAAGTCTATCGCCAACAGCAATGGTTATTTGACAACAATAAACAGAGTATTGAGGATAGAATAAGTAGTTAGACAGAATTAATTACACAAATACATAGTAGAATGATATTCCATGCAAAATTATGAGTTAATTAGAA
>NZ_JAUBQW010000162.1:0-12963 GCF_036701485.1 Microcoleus sp. Pol11C3
AGTGCATTAAAGAGAGCTAAAATGTATGCGTCTCCTGGCACATCTCTTGATGAAATTATTCGTGCTTATTGTGCAGTTTAGCGTCTCATACTTATTTGAAATGACTATAACTAATAACTAATGACTATTGTACAGTTCCATAATATCGCTGAGGGCCATCCGCGAATTTGCTCCCAAAGTCAGCGGCGATTTGTGTCCTCGCTGCAAGTGTTCTGCCGCGGCACAGCCGATCATTGCTGCGTTGTCTGTACAATATTTTAACGGGGGAAACAATACTCGCAAGTTGTGTTTTGCTGCTGCTGCTTGTAAGTGTTTTCGGAGTCCGCTGTTTGCTGCCACTCCGCCACCGACTACAATAGTGGTAAGCCCGAAATTTAAGGCACAGTCGATCGCTCTTTTTGTTAAACCCTTGGCTACTGTTTCCTGAAAGCTAGCCGCAATATCATTAATTGTAGAGGCAGGCAAGAAGCCTTCCCCATCCACATTGTTATTTTGTTTCTTGAGTTTCTGCACTAATTGCAAAACTGCTGTTTTCAAGCCGCTAAAACTACTGTCGTAAGGATGGTAGCCTCCACCGGGCAAGGAAATTCTGCCTTCTGGTAGGGGGTATGCTTGGGGATTGCCAAGGGCGGCCAATTTGTCAATCATCGGCCCGCCGGGATATCCTAGCTGCAACAGTCTCGCAACTTTATCAAAAGCTTCGCCGGCGGCGTCGTCGCGTGTGTGTCCTACAGTTTCATAAACGCCGCAATCTTTGACATAAATAAAGCTAGTGTGTCCCCCGGAAACTAACAAACACAAAAAGGGTGGCTGCAAGTCGGGTTCGGTAAGGTAAGAAGCGTAGATGTGCCCTTCAAGGTGGTGGACGCCTAAAAAAGGTTTTTGATGGACTATTGCCAAGCTTTTCGCCGCTGTCAGCCCAACTAACAATGCACCTACTAAACCGGGGGCACAAGTCGCTGCAATGCCGTCAATTTCTGACCAACTGAGGTTTGCTTCACCGAGACACTGGGCAATTACCTGATTGAGCATTTCTAGGTGACTCCGCGAAGCCACTTCTGGTACTACCCCGCCATACTGCTCGTGGATTTTAATTTGCGATGCTACAACATTGCTGCAAACTTGACGATTCTTAACAATTGCTGCTGCTGTTTCGTCACAACTTGTTTCGATTGCGAAAATGGTTGCCATTAACTGGTAATTTTATTTGATAGGTTAGTTATTGCTAGCTTAACTAATTCGGCGCAAGTCCCCCGCTATACCTGTACTCAGGTTATTGGTAAGGGATCTTTGCCCGATCGACAGCTAAGGCCATCATCTGATGCAATGAAGGAATATCCTCGCGGTATTGCTAGCTCAGCATTGACCTATGAAAACGGGAATCCCTCATTCTATTGGGCTTTGCCGCATCAATGATGGATACTTTACACTGTCAACAAACACGATAATCTGGATTCCAGATCGGCAAGTTGAAATGCTTGTACAAAAACTTATTGTTTTGTAACAAAAGGAAACAATTCCATGCGACGATTGTTTGCTGCAATTTTAGTGTTGAGTGTCTGGATCAGTTTTGCTCCAGTTGCTTCGGCTTACAATTTAGTGCCGTGCAAGGACTCTCCCGAATTTAAGGAACTGGCTAAAAATGCACGTTCTACGAATGGCGACCCCGCATCTGCGAAAGCAAGATTCGAGCGCTATTCTCAAGCTATGTGCGGCCCGGAAGGATACCCGCACTTAATCGTAGACGGCAACTTGAGCAAAGCAGGGGACTTTTTGATTCCTAGCATACTGTTCTTGTATATCGCAGGTTGGATTGGTTGGGTCGGCCGCTCTTATCTGCAAGTTACCAAAAAATCAGCAACTCCAGAGGAAAAAGAGATTATTATCGACGTTCCTTTGGCAATCAAATGTATGCTGAGCGGCGTTTTATGGCCTCTGGCAGCTCTGACATCAATCACCAGCGGTGAAATGTTTGCAAAGGACGACGAAATTACTGTTTCCCCCCGCTAAAATTGGGAAATGGAGAAGAGCTAATAGCTAACAGTTAAGTAATTAACTAGAAATTAGCAATTAGCCCTGGATCGATCGGCAATTACCAACTGTCTCAAATTTTTAGGAGCAGAATTCATGCAATACTTTGTCAAGTTTCTTTCGACCGCACCAGTCTTGGCTATCCTTTGGATATCTATTCAAGCTGCGGGTTTAATTGAATTTAACCGCTTTTTCCCCGACCTGCTTTTCCATCCAATGCCTTAAGATTTGAGGGAAATTAGGTTGCAAAACCTAGAAGGTAAAAGTTGAGAGTTTTGATTTTTGAATTATGAGTTACAGGTTAATTTAAAGCTCAAATATCAAAACTCTCAAACCATACCAGTTCGTGCCAGACAGCGCATAAATGGCTAAAATCCAAGATAGCAACTATTTAGTTATCAAATTAGTTACCAATGACTAATAACTAATGACTAATGACTAATGACTAATGACTAATATTGTGAATCGATGAAGTCTTATCTCGCCGCAGCAATTCAAATGACTAGCTTGCCTGACCTGCAAAAAAATTTGGTTCAGGCAGAGGAATTAATCGACCTGGCAGTACGTCGGGGTGCGGAGTTAGTTTCCTTACCAGAAAATTTCTCGTTTATGGGAGAAGAGGAGGAAAAAATTGCTTTAGCAGAGACTATCGGACTCCAAAGCGAAAAATTCCTCAAAACGATGGCCCAACGTTTCCAGGTAACGATTCTGGGAGGCGGATTTCCAGTGCCGACTCCAGGGGGGAAGGTATACAATACTTGTTTGCTGGTAGACCCAAACGGCACAGAAGTGGCAAGGTACAGAAAAGTACATTTGTTCGATGTGGATGTTCCCGACGGCATTACTTACAGGGAATCGAACACTGTGAAAGCTGGTGAAGATTTGCCGTCGGTTTATGTGTCGCCGGAGTTGGGGACGCTGGGACTTTCCGTGTGCTATGACGTACGGTTCCCGGAAGTGTACAGGCATTTGTCGTACAAGGGGGCTGATATTTTGTTCGTGCCGGCAGCGTTTACTGCTTACACCGGCAAGGATCACTGGAAGGTTTTGTTGCAAGCTAGGGCGATCGAGAATACTTGTTATATGATCGCCCCGGCACAGACTGGACACCACTACGGCCGCCGTCAAACTCATGGTCACGCGATGATTATAGATCCTTGGGGTGTGGTTTTGGCGGATGCTGGAGAGGAACCGGGTGTGGCGATCGCAGAAATTAATCCCGATCGACTAGAACAAGTCCGCCGCCAAATGCCATCGCTGCAACACCGGGTTTTTCTGTGAAGGAATTTTGAGACCCATTGGTCTCAAAATTTCAGTCCCGTCAGCGAGAAGACCTGAAAAGTTTTTATTGTAGCGATGAATTGTGTAGGTTCGTACACAAAAAAACTTAGCTGATGTGGGTGCGATCAACAAAAATAAGCGGGTGGGGGCGGATTTACGCTGATCTATGAGTGATATTGTTGATCGGACGTGACTCTGGCCCCGACAGCTTAATGATATTGTTTTTTCCTGCAGATGAACGGCCAATAACTCGCGATAAAATGTCTAAGGCAGGTTCAATGGGCGTGCACTTCTGCTAAAAGGCGAATTAGCGAAAGTAGAATTGCACGAAATGCGTCTTTTTGGAGAAATGAAACACACTCTTTCGGTTTTAGTTGAAGATGAAGCGGGTGTCCTCACTCGAATTGCTGGTTTGTTTGCCCGTCGGGGTTTTAATATTGAAAGTCTGGCTGTTGGCCCGGCGGAGCAAGTGGGAGTGTCTCGGATTACCATGGTTGTACCCGGAGATGACCAGATTATCGAGCAGTTGACCAAGCAACTTTACAAGTTGATTAACGTGCTTAAAGTTCAGGACATAACGGAAATTCCATGTGTGGAACGGGAGTTGATGTTGCTGAAAGTGAATGCTGCTAGCGGGACGCGATCGGAGATAATTGAGTTAGCTCAAATTTTTAGAGCGCGAGTTGTGGATATTGGTGATGATACGCTGACATTGGAAGTTGTGGGAGATCCCGGTAAAATGGTGGCGATCGTCCAGGTTCTGAATAGATTTGGGATTAAGGAAATTGCTCGTACTGGGAAAATTGCCCTGACGCGAGAGTCGGGGGTCAATACTGAGTTTCTCAAGTCTTTGGAAGCCAAAGTTTAAGGAAGTTGACGGTTGACTGTTGACTGTTGACTGTTGACTGTTGAGGGTTAACTGTTGACTGTCAATGGTTGGCCATCAAGTATGTTAAAGGAGCTAATATGGAAAGCTTCCAACAGCTAAGAGTTTATGGATTAGCTGAAAAAATATCAAATGAAATATGGTTTATTGTTAAAAAGTGGGACGACTTTGCGAAGGATACGATGGGCAAACAAATAGTGCGATCGGCTGATAGATAGTGTTGGTGCTAATATTGCAGAAGGACATGGACGCTATAGCTGCCAAGATAATCAGCGTTTTGTGAAAATTGCCAGAGGCTCCTTAAACGAAACAAGACACTGGTTAAGACTGGCCTATGCTCGAAATCTTTTAACTCAAGAACAGAGCGATCGACTGCATCCCTTATTAAATGAACTTTCACCAAAACTTAATGCTTATCTTAACTCACTAAAACAAAAACCCAAAGGTTAACAGTCAACCCTCAACAGTCAACCCTCAACCCTCAACAGTCAACACCCAACAGTCAACAGTCAACAGTCAAATTACCATTTAGGTTGACTTTCTATCAAAAGTGTGGCTGCGATGGTGTCTATCGGCTTTGAAAAAAAGTATCCTTGTCCATATTCGCATTGCAGCGCTCTGAGTAAATTAAGCTGTTCGATGGTTTCGATGCCTTCAGCAATTACATCCATACCTAAATGACTGGCTAAAATTAAAATTGTCTGTACAATCGCTTCGTTTCCTTCATCTTCAGTCATGCGGCTAACAAAAGCTCGATCAATTTTTAAAGCATCAGTTGGAAAAGTGTGCAGGCGGCTCAAAGAAGAATAGCCTGTTCCGAAATCGTCAATATATAATTGAATTTCTAAATTTTTCAATTCCCCGAGGATAGCGACTGCTGATTCGGCATTCTCCATGATGACGCCTTCAGTAATTTCTACCTTTAAAGTGCGGGGGTCAAGCTTAGTTTCTTGTAAAATTTCGCGAATGCGATCGATTAAATCCGGTTGTTTAAATTGCTGGTTAGAAAGGTTGACGCTGACAGTCAACGGCGGATTTGCTGGGAATTTTTGGTGCCACTCGTGGATCTGATGACAAGCCGATCGCATCATCCACCAGCCAATAGGTATAATCAATCTGGTTTCTTCTGCTACTAAAATAAAGTCGCCGGGAGATACGACACCCCGCTGCGGGTGATACCATCGCAGCAGCGCTTCAAAACCCCTGATTGTACCGCTAGTTAGAGAGACGATAGGCTGATAGTAAAGCTGAAATTCCTGGGATTCTAAAGCGCGTCGCAGGTCGTTTTCCAGTTGCAAAAGGGCGACCGCACGAGTGTGCATACTTAAGTCAAAAACTTCGTGACGAGCTTTGCCCAATCCCTTAGCATGATACATGGCAGCATCTGCATCTCGAAGCAGTTCTTCAGGTCGATCGTACAACATTGGGAACAGGACATTGGCAACAGGAGAGTCGGAAGATAAGCAAGACAAAGAAGTTTGCAGATCGATATTTCCCAGGTTTCCGGCGATCGACAGTTGGGTGGTTTCCTTTGCAGACGGAGGATGAGGATAACCAGAACAAACAATCCCAATGCTAGCACTGGTAAAAACTTGATACTCGTTAAGGTAAAAAGGCTCTGCCAGTTCCGCTTGCACTCGTTCGGCAATCTCGGTCGCATCCTCGGTACTTTTAATATTTTCTAGCAAAATAGCGAATTCGTCGCCGCCGAGACGGGCAACGGTATCTCCAGCGCGCAAACAGATTTCCACGCGCTGCGCGATCGCGATCAGCAACCGATCGCCCACTAAATGCCCCAAACTGTCGTTAACAACCTTAAAGCGATCGAGATCGATAAACAGCACCGCAAACAAAACCTCCGGGCGGCGTTTTGAAAGCTCGATCGCGTGCCCCAAGCGATCCATAAATAAAGCTCGGTTGGGCAAACCGGTTAGCATATCGTGCAAAGCATCGTGTAGTAACTTGTCTTCTGCTATTTTGCGGAGGGTAATATCTTCGACAGTGCCTTCGTAGTAAAGTAAATTTCCGTCAGGGTCGCGAACTGCCCGGCCGTTCTCGGAAACCCAGATAGTAGTGCCATCAGCGCGGTAAACTTGGGACTCGAACTCTGACACAAAACCGTGTTTTTCGATCTCGTCCAAAAACTCGACGCGCCGGTTGGGATCGAGGTAGAGTTGGCGATCGATGTTGCGTATATTCGCGATCAATTCGGCGGCCGACTCGTAGCCGTAAATTCTCGCCAAAGCAGGGTTAGCGCTGAGGTAGCAACCGTCGGGCGTTGTCTGGAAAATGCCTTCGATCGCATTTTCAAAGATACTGCGGTATTTCTCTTCGGCCTGTTGTAGCGCGAATTCTGCCTGCTTGCGATCGGTGATATCGGTCAAGGTGCCGAGATAGCCCATAACTTCCCCGCTTTTGGCCATTTCTGGCACAGCTTGCCAAAATACCCAGGTTGTGAATTCGCCATTACAAAAGCGGTACTCTAACTTACACGGCAACTTGTCTGTGACAGCGCCATACCACTGGCTCAAAACGCGATCGCGATCTTCAGGATGCAAACTTTGCGCCCAACCTTCGCCCAGTGCCTTGGGCGCAGTCAGTCCCGCCATCTCCAAAAATCGCTCGTTGACGTACAAGCAATCTCCCGTAGCGTCGGCGCGGAAAATCCCGACCGGCAGTATTTTTGCCAAGGTGTAATAGCGGTATTCGCTTTCTAGCAGCGCGCTGGCAGCTACTTTAGTCTCCGTAATGTCAAACATTGCGCCTTGAAGGATAACGGACTTGCTTGCTTCGTCCCGAACTGCGGTCGCTTGATCGCGGAACCAGACGACTCGACCGTTGCGGGCGATCGCGCGATATTCTGAAACGAGCGGCCCGTCCCAAAATAGCTCTTCTCCACTGGTAAATTTCTGTGTGGCGTTTTCAACTAACACGCGATCGCGGTCTTCTGGGTGAACGAGTTTCAGCCACAGGTCTGGGTCTGCCCTCCATTCAGCTACAGAATAACCAAGAAAAGTCTCGATTTGCGGGCTGATATAAAGTTTGGCTGCGGTGCGGTTGAGGGGAGAAATGTAGGTGACAGCCGGCATTTGTTCTACAAGAGCGCAGTATTTCGCTTCTACAGTTGACAGTGCTGCTTCTAGGCGCTGGCGCTCTAATTCGGCGGCGGCCCGTCCGGCAAAAATGCTGAGAATTAGTCGGAAGTTAGCAATATCTGCTTCCGGGAGGGGTTGATCGTGGAAAATACAAATAATGCCTAAAGGTTCGCCGTAAGAGTTTTTGAGCAAGACTCCCAGGAAACTGCGCGCACCTTTAATTACTGGTCTGCGGTCTTCTGGAAAGGTTTCCCAGAGGTTGTCGGGACAGGAATACATTCCCGCATCCAGCACCCGCGCTTCGGGAGTATTGGCGGTGTCGCACTCAAAGTTTGGCTGCTGCTGTCCGTCGCTCCAAAAACTGATAAGTTGCAATCTATCGGCAGCAGCATCGGTGCGTGCCTTTGACTTAATCGATTTGGCAGCGACGGCGGTGCGAACTCCGAGTGCTGAGGCTAAGTGGCTAACTAAGGCATCAAAGAATTCTGCCCCCCCCGGCGAATCAGTACCTGCTAGGATTTCGCCCAGCAAATCTTCCTCTAATTGCGCGAAACCATTAACTTTGGGAGGATTCTCGGCATTCGGGCGATCGCGATTTTCCCCCATCGAACCCGAAATGCTCACACTTAGGGTTTTGATGCTTCCAGACCCGACAAGAGTCGAAGAATTCACAGTTGGGCGCTTTTGCTGGCCGAACAATAGAGCGCGGCCAATACTTAAAACTTTACCCAAGAATCTCTGTGTTGGCCACAACAGATTTGAGTTGGAGAACATCCCAAAGTTTTTCCTAATTTTCAATCCCGCCGATAAATCGTCGGGGTTTAATTCTGCCAACGGCTGTTTCTCTTCAGCCAGAGGGAGGCTGGGGGGCCTTCGCTGCCACTTGAGATAAATCCCGGACGCCAAGGCTAAAATAGCCGATAATCCCACAAGATATCCAAGAATCTCAAAGTAAAAAAATAAATCTAGCTCGAACATCGATTAGCACCGCTCGACAATTATTGTAGTTATCTGAAGCCAATCTATTTAAAAATAACTAAGTATCGTCACGGATGGGTAACGAATACAAGGTAAGATCGCCGTGAAGGCGACAAGAGAGTTAATAACCCTGATGAAAGCGATCGTTTTTCAAACCCCCGGAAGCCCGTCCGTATTGAAAGCGCAAGATATCCCCGCCCCTACTATACAAACAGAAACTGATGTTTTGGTGCGGTTGCGAGCGGCGGGTATTAATCCGATAGATACTAAGTTGCGATCGCGCGGCACTTTTTACCCCGAGAAAACTCCTCACGTTTTGGGGTGCGACGGTGCTGGAGTCGTAGAGGCTGTAGGTGGTGGTGTGCAAAGTGTCCAAGTGGGAGACGAGGTTTTTTTCTGCAATGGCGGTTTGGGCGGGTCGATCGGTACTTATGCTGAGTTTGCAGTTGTAGACCAACGCTTTCTCGCCCTCAAGCCTGCTGCTTTAAGTTTTGCTGAGGCGGCGGCGGCACCGTTAGTTTTAATTACAGCATGGGAATCGCTGTACGATCGAGGGCGCTTGCAAGCCGGGCAAAAAGTGCTGATTCAAGCTGGTGCCGGCGGTGTCGGCCACGTCGCGGTACAGTTGGCGAAGTTGCAGGGGGCTGAGGTTTGCACTACTGTTAGTTCTGAGGAAAAAGCCAATTTTGTCAAGCAGTTAGGTGCAGATTTAGTAATTTTATACAAAAATACTGATGTTGTCGATGAAGTTTTGACTTGGACTCAAGGACAAGGAGTTGACTTGGCTTTCGATACAGTCGGGGGAGAAACTTTTTATCAAACTATTCCTGCTGTGAAGATTTATGGAGATTTGGTAACAATTTTGGAACCTGATCCAGCTTTGGGCAATTTGAAAACAGCGAGAATTCGCAATCTGCGAATTAGTCTGGAGTTAATGTTAACACCGATGCTGCAAAGTTTGGTGGAGGAACAGGAACAGCAGGCTTATATTTTGCAGCAGTGTGCTCGTTTGTGCGATCGCAACTTGCTCAAAATTCATGTCAGCCAGACTTTTCCTCTCGAACAAGCTCAAGCCGCTCACGAACTGTTAGAAACAGGATCAGTAACAGGTAAAATAGTGCTTGAAATTGCGGGCGATTGAGATTCCCAGCGCATGGAATTCGTGGGGGATTGAGATTTCCGGCGCATAGAATTCGTGGAGATTCCCGGCGAATGGAATTCGTGGCGACACAAACAAAACCCGCCTCTGCGGGTTGAATAATCACGGACGATTGAGATGATCTAGAGATTTTTGAGTCAATTCCCAATGAGGAATCATATCAATTCCGGTTGCACTCATACATGATTGTTGACTGTTGACTGTTGACTGTTGAAGGAGGGGTCGAAAAACTGAATGGTTGAGTGTTAACTGTTGACTCGATTTTATTATTCCGATGCAACCGCAAACGATATCATTGAGTTTTGATGGTGGTGAACAGCTTGCTTTCTGATATATTTAGCTACAATGTCGATCGCATCATGGGTAACGGTAAATGCTCCCTAGTTGCCTTGCCATTTAAAAAATTCACCCAGTTTAATTTCGTGAGTGATGAAATGGGAAAAACTACCCTGGACTTGCTTAATTATCTCAAATACCGCTCAAATAGTCGGAAAACCTTTTAACAAGTGAACGTGATATTCTCTACCGCCAACGGCAATCACAGTGTATCCCAACTTCTGACATTCTGCAAAAATTGTTGCATAGATTACTTGTTGAATATCAGAAGTAATCAAAGCAATCTATCCCAGGTTGCCCAAGTAAAATGGATATATAACGGCGTGAAATTGTCTCTCATTATCTATGGAAAATATGTCAGATTTATCTTTAACCCACGGAGATGGGTTTTGTCTGTGTCGCCGCGATTTCAATCGCCGGGGCTGTGTCACCGCGATTTCAATCGCCGGGGCTGTGTCACCGCAGTTTCCAACTGCCCTGGCTAAAAAATACGATCGCCCTTAAGTCGTATACTCCGCATTAATCTTCACGTAGTCGTAACTCAAATCGCATCCCCAAGCTTTCGCAAAACCGCTGCCATTCCCGACACTAATCTGAATTAAAACCGTATCAGCCTTCAAATATTCCCCCTCCGCAGCCGATTTCATATAATTACTCGCAGCAGCGCGATCGAACTCTTTAGGTTGCCCGTTTTCCATCATCAAAAAATCCCCCAATTGAATCCGCAAATTCTCTTGATCGAAAGGTACACCAGCGCGCCCAGCCGCCGCCGCAATTCTCCCCCAATTCGGATCGCGTCCGAAAATAGCAGCTTTTACCAAGGAAGAACCGACAATTGTTTTGGCTATTTTACTCGCAGAAACTTCATCCAGCGCGCCACTAACTTGCACTTCTACCAAACAAGTTGCACCTTCGCCGTCACGGGCGATCGCCTTTGCTAAATGTACGCAAACGTCTGTCAGCATCGCCTCTAATTTTTCAGCATCTGCCCCCATTTCCGTAATTGCCGGTGTGCGAGATTGACCGTTTGCCAAAGCAATTAGCGAATCGTTGGTACTGGTATCGCCGTCAACAGTAATTTGATTAAAACTTCTGTTAGCAGCCCGACTTAGCATTTCTTGCCACAAATGCGATGACACTGCTGCATCGCAAGTTACAAATGCCAGCATTGTTGCCATATTCGGGTGAATCATTCCCGAACCTTTGCAAATGCCGCCGATGCGGACGGGTCGATCGCCAAACATGGTTTCCAGGGCGATCGTTTTCGGCACTAAATCAGTCGTACAAATAGCCTTAGCAGCCGCATCGGAACCCGTTTCCGATGCCTCAGCAACTAATCGCGGAATTCCCGCCCTCAGCGGCTCCATTTTAATCCGCTGTCCGATGACGCCAGTGGAGGCCAAAAGAATAGATTCTGGAGGAATATTCAGCGCTTCTCCCAACAATTTGGCACTTTCGAGGGCATCTGCCAAACCTTGTTCGCCAGTAGCGGCATTAGCTTGTCCCGCATTGCACAAAATTGCTTTGGCGCTGGGTTTAGCTTGCAAACGCTGGCGGCAGTAGTCCACGCAAGCGGCCCGGACAGTGGATGTTGTGAAGACTCCGGCGGCGATCGCGTCTACCTCTGACAAAATTAAACTTAAATCCGGCAACCCTGAAGGCTTCAAACCCGCTGTAATTCCCGATGCTCGATACCCTCTGGGTGCTGTAACTCCGCCGTCAATTTCTTTCCAGTCCGACATGATGACCTCCCTAGTAGCCTTCAATCTGCTGAAAGGGGATTATATCAAGTTTCTCGGCACAAACGTCTTTTATTGTTTGTGTATGTATACTTTTGAGGCTATCCAACTCTCGTTTAGCTCACCCTTTGCTCAAACAGCTCTCTATACCAGCAGTACGATCGAGATATTACCAATTCCCAATTCCCAATTCCCCATAAAACTAATCGCGCCTTCCAATCTAGAGTTAGAACTCAAGAAGAAGTCGCGACGGTTTTGTAATTGACATTATTAATTTTTAGCGGGCAAACAACAAACTCGATTCAACTATCTCGCCGTTAAAAAAAAGGAGTTATTTGCGATCAATAGTCGCTGGAGAACCAGCATCTAAACCAACTTCAGCAGCCACACGGCTCAGCATGGATTCCTGACGGTTTTTGACGACGTGTTGATGGCGCATCATCAGGTTGCGGGCTTGTTCTTGAGTTGACATAACTGATTTCTCCCAATTATAGGTAATAACTTCGTAGACAATTGTCGAAATTTAGCTTGCCCTAGCTCATAGTGGCGTTGCTGCGATCGTAACTGGCTTGAAAGCTGGGCTGCGGTTTGCCTTGAATGTGACCCCAGTAGTGCGTATCTTCCATCCCGACTTCGGTGGCGGTGCGGTTGAGCATGGATTGCTGACGGTTCTTCACCAGTTGATGGTGGCGCATCATCAGAGAGCGAGCTTGATTTTCGGTAGACATAAGGGGTTCCTCGGTATTCTTTAGATTAATTGTGGGCTGGTTTTTTCTGCCCTGCTCTAACTATAACAGACAATTCTGTATCTAAAGCTACCAAATAGAGATTGTCACAAAACTTTACATTTGGGCAACTGGGCGAGGATGTCGATCGAGATTGCAGGGAGTGCGATCGAGCTTTGGCTAGTTGATTCAGGCTCAACCTCAAGCAGCCGTTGGCAAAATTTGACAATATTCCTCTTCTAAGAGCCATATTTTAGCGGCTACCTAATTGCTAGTGGCCAAAATAACTTTATAGTTTGGTTCAGAGTTATAGATGCAGAATTTTGCCTCTCAAGGGAGTCGATTTTGCCTTAGTTAATAGTAAATTTAATAAGTAGTTGGACACAATTAATTACCCAAAATACCGCATAAAACCTCGCCTATTCAAAAGTCTTGATGTAATTAATTCTGTCCGGTTACTTAAGGAGCGAATCACAATTAGATTTACAATAATTAAGCAGCTATGCTCAAGCATAGTCAAGTTTTTCGTAGTCAACTAGATAATAGAGTTGAGCCAAAGTGAATCGCTCTCGCCATCCTCAAAAAGCGAGCTTTTTTTGTTGGTAAAAATAGATTATAGTCATTTCAAATAAATGTGAGACGGAGGCAAGATCATTATAAAATCGATAAAAATAGTTAATTAGAAAAAAATGAGTTACAGTCTAGACCTCAGACAAAAAGTAGTCAATTATGT
>NZ_JAUBQW010000163.1:0-12960 GCF_036701485.1 Microcoleus sp. Pol11C3
GCACTTTATTCTCGATCGCGCGCTCAAAACCCAGGCTACCTCAAGTGCGATCGATATATTCAGCAAGCCCTACTTAAATATCCCCGGATTTGTCGCCGTAAAATCTAAAATTTCCACGTATTCTTCTAAGCTAAAAACGCCGCGTTTAGCAAAGAAAGTACCTGTGCAGAAATAGTTTGATCGCCATTGCGACCAACGAAAATTCGGGAAATGCTTCTCAACGCCCGGAATGTCAAAGAAAAATTCCGAAACATCCGCATCCGGGTAATGGTAACAAGGCTTGTCTACAATAAAATCAAAGTCGTGAAAATTAGCCCACTTGAGAACATCGCCCCAGACGATCGTATCGGCATCCAAAACCAGAAAATTTGACCAAGGACTTTTCTAGAAAGCAATCATTTTAGTTTTGCCCCAACCAAAACTTCTTTTTCTCAGAAGTGGCTCAGAGACCCTATCGTGATTAATGACGCGCACTCCGTAAACTTTTTCTAGGGGAATCACGGAAAACGTACCCTCAATCAACACGTAGATGGGAACCTCTCCCAGGAAATATCGGATGCTAGCACAGCAACCCTTTGCAAACAAATAATCTTGGTCGCACTAAGCAATAATAACACCAAAATCTTCCCTAAAACCTCACTTTTTCACTAATACCAGTTACCCAAAACAATCCAAGTGTAGGCAAGCTCCAAACCTTTATGTCATCAGTTATTGCCAATTATTTAATCGAAAATGGTATAACTTGCTCACCCCCAGCGTTTGGGTTGTTTGTTCTGACAGCAGCTCTATTTTCGACTTCTGCATTTTCGCCAGCTTAGCACTAAACTCCTGCGATCGTCCGTAGGCAAAAACATCGTTAAAACCTCTAAGAATCATGGATATAGTGGTCGGTAAACCCACTGAGCTTTCCTTGTGCCAACAGCGGGTCAAGCACCACCAGTTGCAGCCGCACTCAAACAACAAAAAAGTTGTGTTAAAATAGCGGGAAATTAAACCCGCCGACGGTTCGTCTCAAAAAAGGCGCTCGTCCTGCCAAGTCCCGACGGCAGCGGGCATCAAAAAACCAAAATTGGTCAAGCCTGAACTTTGGTTTGGATCGGGTCAATCAACCAGACTTTAAGTCTCACTTCCCCACTCATGGCGGGAAAATAGCCCCTGCCGAGTCGCGGGGTTTAAAGTTAGGTTAAAAAGCTTGACATTATAGGATATAAAGCTGTATAGGGGATGCGACAAGCAGCCACAATCCTACCTATAACTGTCTGTTAAGTCTGGCGTAACCGAGGACTCGGGGCAGTTGTCAGTTAGAGGCAGATTGTGGTCGAACAAGTAGAACCAGTTGTAGATCGCCCGCAGAGCAACTCAAGCAAATCTGGCGATCGAGAGATGAAATTAGCAGGTGATGGTATAATCAACCTTAAGGTAATGTGGGCTTGACCTGAATTGATGCCTGGGCGGTACAAGGGCCCAGCCCCCTACGTTCAAGCAGAAGTAGACACGCCTACTGTGAATCAATTGTGAATCCACAGTTATGGATAGGTTCTATTTTGGCAGTTATTGTCAACAGGCAAGCAACCACAAAAATTAGCAGTTGGGAATTGCTGCTCGTCGAGTTGAATAGAGTGTGAAGGTGTGAGGAAAATGAACAGAACTTTTTGGAATTTACTGCTAGTATCCCCGACAATTTTGGGGCTATCATCAGTCGTCAGTGCCACTGCGATCGCCGCAGAAGCTCCAGCAACCGCTGAAGCCAACCAGCTAGCTACAGCTCAGTCATCTGAGTCTAAAATTGCAGAAATAGTTACAGAAATAGTTGCAGAACCAGTTGCAGCAGCCCCTGCGGCCCCAGAAAAGGTAGCTTTAAACAGCAGCGCAGAGGCAGCTCAAACCCCGGTCGCCAACTCCGCAGACGCGGAAAAACTGGCCAAAATTGAACCAGACACCAGCGCAGCAGCACTGCAAACAACAGATAGCGACATCGAGTCAGCAGCCCCAATCGCTCCCGCCAGCACAGCAGCAGCGACTGAACCCCTGGTCGCAGCAGACACAGCCGCACCCTCGCCCCAAGCATCAGACTTGGCTGTGCCAAGCAGCCAGACAGAAGTTGCTGGGAAAATTGAAGTGCCAGCAGCCAGCACCCCAGCTACTAAGGTAGAAATTGCTCAGACAGTAACGGGAGGAATGGGCGGCCCGATCGTCCCTGTCGCTCCCCAAGCGCTGCCGGCCCAACAGTCCGGAACCATGTCCCAGGTGACATCGGTCTCTCAACTCTCCGACGTGCGGCCGACAGATTGGGCATTCCAAGCCCTGCAATCCCTAGTCGAACGCTACAGTTGTATCGTAGGCTATCCCGACGGCACCTACCGCGGCAACCGCGCCCTGACTCGCTACGAATTTGCAGCCGGCGTCAACGCTTGCTTAGACAACATAACCAAACTAATTGGGTCAACAGGTAACTTGGTTACCAAAGATGACTTAGCCATCGTGCAACGCCTGCAAGAAGAATTTGCAGCCGAACTTGCTACCCTGCGCGGACGAGTAGACGGCCTAGAAGCTCGCACCGCAGAACTCGAAGCCAACCAGTTCTCCACCACAACCAAACTGGCTGGAGAAGCCGTTTTTGCTGTCAGCGACACCTTCAGCGGAGATGGTATCCGCCTTCACGACGACAACACTGTCACCAACTTCGGCTACCGGGTGCGGTTGAACTTATTGACAAGCTTCACCGGTCGAGACTTGCTCAGAACCCGCTTGCAAGCAAACAACGTCGCCAACTACTCAGCAGCAACCGCTACGGGTACTAACATGGCTCGCCTAGCCTTTGATGGGGGTGAGAACAGCAATTTCTCACTAGATGAAGTGTACTATCGTTTCCCGGTCGGTGCCGCTACAGTCTTTGTCGGTCCTAAAGGACTTGACCTGGATGAAATTGCAGACACGGTAACACCCTTTAACTCTACGGGTACTGGTGCAATTTCCAGATTTGGAGTTCGTAACCCGGCCGTATTCCGCGGGCCGCAGGGAGCTGGCGCAAGTTTGACTTTCAACTTGGGCCCCCTCCGAGCTACTGGGGGCTATCTTGCCTCCGACGGCGATGCTCCCAACCCCGCAAACGGCAGGGGCGTGGCCGACGGTTCTTTCAGCGCTCTGGGTCAGATCGGCTTTTTTAGCAAACCGTTTGATTTGGCCTTCACTTACACCCACAAATACAATCGCGCAGGCGATGTTGGCATCATGGGTGGCACCGGCAGTTCTTTGGCTAACCGGCCCTTCGGTCAAGCAACCACTCAAGCAGATAACTATGGCGTGCAAGTTAACTTCAAACCCAGCAGCCACTTTCAGCTTGGCGGTTGGTACGGTTATACGAAGGCTGAGCAACTGCGGGGGGGCGGCAATGACGCTACCATCCAGAATGGTGCTATCACTTTGGCCCTGGCAGATTTTGGTCGGCAAGGCAACCTCCTCGGTTTTGTCTTCGGTGTACCGCCAAAAGTTACCGAGAGCGATGTCAAAAGAGACCGCAATACCTCTTATCACTTAGAGGGTTTCTATCGCTTCCAAGTTAATGACTTTATCTCAGTGACACCAGGCGTTTACGTGATTTTGCATCCCGAACAAAACAACAGAAACGACGATATCTGGGTCGGACTCCTGCGTACTACCTTTAGTTTCTAAGGTTCCCAAATATCTACTCACAGCTAAAAGCGGCAGGTGACTGCCGCTTTTAGTTATTGGTCATCAGTCGACCGATTTTAGATTTTAGATTTTAGATTTTAGATTTTAGATTTTAGATTTTAGATTGTCAACAGTTAACAGTCATCAGTCAACAGTCAACAGTCATCAGTTAACAGTCAACAGTTCACAAATTATGAATTTTGGCGGCAAATCCCGAATACGGATGTGTAGCCGTGCAGAAATGTGCTACCGCCGACGGGGCCGATTTCGCCATTGCAGAAAAACCCACTCAGCGGGATGTTTTTGAGGTATCGGCCAAACAGTCGGGAGTCAAAGTTCGATTCGCCGTAAAGCCCTTCGCCACGCCCCAGACAAGAGAACATTAAGGCGCCGACGCTAGATGTACCGCTGTACTCGGCAGCCCGCTGATAGCGATCGAGCAGCATTTCTAGGTCTTCTGCGGAGGTGCGCGCGTCCCGCAGGTGAAATTGGATGCGCTGTCCGGGACGGACTCGATCGCCGATCGCAATCGCCCCCACTTTGGGATCTACTCCCAACAGATTGCGGATTAAAAAATCTCCCGGCTCTAATTTCAGCTTGAATTCATCGCTGACTAAGCCTACAAATAACGAGTGCTGGGCTAATTCTCGGTCTTCTTCGCTCAAAGTTTGAACTAACTCTCGCAGGGCCTCTAAAGGCGATCGCTCGATGCCCCCGCTGCCGCTATCGTCGGTTTGTTCTTCGAGCTTCAGCAAAATATTCCGCTCTCCTTCCGTCACCCGATAAGGGTGCCCGATCGGCCTGCAGCCTTGAGCTACGATCGTTTCCAAAACTATATTGCCGCTCAAAGCTACCCCAACCGTCCCTTCTCGGTAAAGCTGATAGTCGCAAAACAGCGCCGCGCCCCTGCCCGCACCGTCCCCGCCGGCGAGCCCCCCTACCTTCGCCGCACCCGGATAGGCATAATCGAGCCCTTGCAGCAAATCGTTAATTTTTGCGGAAAAGGGGTCGGCAAAGATGATGAACTGCGGTTCTTCCAGGACCGGCACGCCCAAGAGATCCACCCAAGTATCTGGGGGACTGTCTAAGTCCGGCAGTTCTTCTGCACCGACGTGAAAAGTTCTGACGTTCACTCCCGGCAAGCGTGCCAGACTCAGGCTGACTGCCGGAGCTCCCTCGACTTCTTCGGTGAGGCCGCCCCGGTTCGTGCCGATGACTCCTCCCCCGCCACAGCCCAGGAGCGCGGGCACTGGCAGCAGTTCTCGGAGTAAAGGCATCAGCCGAGAATACTCGCTGGCAAAGGCAGACGAGATAAATATCAGCCCTAAATCGGCCCGGCCTCCTAGGTCGCGATCGGCTTGTTCTATAACTTCTTTGAGGGCGGATTCCAAAGAGGGACGGGTTGATAAGGCGCTGACCCATTGCATTTGGTTTTCGGTGTACATAAGGCAAACTTCTCTATAAAACTATCTCTATACATTAGGCTAACCGGAACTGGCCGCTGGGGGGACGGTATTCTTGGGCGATCGATTCCCCCTCGATTGCCGTTCTTGTGTTAACATAAGTTAACATGAGAGTCCCATTAATCTATTGTGTGTTAAATGCCGTGTTCAGCTAAATCTTAAAAGATAAAGCTCAATACAGTTTGACACACCAACCTCGTGTAATGTTTTCATCAAAAGTAAGGTCAGCTCGACCTACATTGATGCCTGTGGACTCTTCCCCCGCCGACGGGGTAGAGTAAAGCAGGAAGTAGAGACGGGCTGCGATCGCAGTTATGGATGGTTTCTATCTGGGCTGATGCAACAGCAGCCCATCTCCAGCTATTATTAGCTGGGGTCGCCAGACCGAAACTGCACATCCAACCCAAACTAACATCCAAAAAGAAAACCTTTCTTACTTAATAAGGTCAACGACCCAGGTCTACAGAAACTGGGCTTCTAGCCTAAGACTTAAACCACAGTTGACCAGCCTAAGACTTTAGAGGTCTACGTTTTTTGAGTTATGACACCAAGTGGATGCTTAGCTAGTCCCTTGCTGTGTCGTTAACGGTTAAACTTCTTTATTTGGGTTAAAGACGTGCCGTTACCCGAACAAGCTCACTAAACAAAGGCGCGTGCTAACATTACCTAGAAATAGGTCGGGGACAACCATATTCTCCTACACATTCATACCAACAAGCTTTATGACAACAACACCCGCAGGCAACATCCAAGAAAAAATTGAAGAAGAACTAGAAAGCGCTCGTACTGTCTGTGACCTCAAGGGCGCGGCTTCCGGGGAATGCGCGGCGGCGTGGGACGCAGTTGAAGAACTGCAAGCAGAAGCTTCCCACCAAAAGCAAGTCAAACCTCAGAATTCTTTTGCAAAATATTGCGACGACAATCCTGACGCTGCTGAGTGCCGCATCTACGAGGAATAAACGAGCCATTTAGCTCTATGCCTTCCCTCCCGCGCCGAAATCTAACTTTTGGCGCGGGAGAATTTTATTTTACGGGTTGAGCTTTTAGGTAATGGCGAGATTTGCCCTCTATCCCAATACGGTTCAAATCCGCCAGCTTCCCCCTAGCCCGACGAACCAAGGGGGACAAGAACTTGCTCTGGCGCGCGCCTTGGTTGGGGGGATGGGAAGGGGAGATCCGAGGAATAAACAGTTTTAACCAAAGCTTATAGCCCTCTATCGTGTCTCCAGTACCCTTCAAAGCGCGCCAACTACCTTAGAAAAAATAGCAGCAACTAAAACATTAAGACCGTGTTCTGGTTGCTGATTTTTTAGCATTTTTGTAGTAAAATTTGTGACAAATAAGTGAGTATATTTTCCCAAAGATGTTGAGTCTTTTATTGGCAGCCACCGGGCCTTGGTTTCAACCGCTAGTATGGATGGATTACCGGTTGTCTGTGTTATTAACAATTTCGATCCCGCTGGTAGTGCTGATTTGGGCTGTTGTGGCAAAAGCTGAGGCGATCGTCCGTTTGTCGATTATTTATTGGCGGGTGGCGAGTTTGCTGGCAATTACACTTTACCTGATGATGGCTGCGCTGCCTGTGAGCTTTGTATCGTCGGTGATTGGGAGGGCCTTAATTCCGGCTAGTCTGTGGTTTTGGGAGGATTTAAACGAAGAAATTGCCGATCGACCCCAATCGCCCCTGAAACTGGCTTTTACAGCTTGGCGGTGGGCGATTACTGTTTACAGCGGTTTGGGCGCTCTAGCTCAACTTCCCTTCTTAAGCTGTGCCTTTAAATCTCAAATTCAGATAATTGACGAACCTTTTTGTCGCGTTTGGTTAGATCCACCTTGGCTGTACAAACAAATGTTTCACGCTACGGCAAACCCTCAATTTTTAGGATTGTTGGGTCTGATAGGTTTAGGAATCTATGTAATTTACTTGTCCTACTTTGTGCTAATTAGATTAGGAAAACAGGGGAGGTCAGCTACCGGGAATTAATTTGATTTCAAGTAAGTATTTGCCTCATAAATTGCAGCTAAAGTATTCAAAAAAAAGCTCAAAAATTCAAGTCAAAAAAGCCTGGGCGCATCTACAAAAGAATCAAACTAACAGCATGGTGGCTGACGTGACCCCCAAAAACGGATATTTGCGAACGACTCCTGTCGTGAAGAGCTAAAAATTTTAGACTAAGGTTGAAGGTTCCAGATTTATCTGTGGAGTAAATCTAAAATCTAAAATCTAAAATCGAGTGACAGCAATGTTATTGGGAAAGACTGTGATGGATAGCAAACAAGCCTACTTACAGTGCTTAGAAAAGCTGATTTGGGCGATCGATCGCCTGGAAGCAAAAGTCGAACCAAGTGAACTCGCTCGTATTGCCGAACTGATTGTTCAGCCAATGATGGGGCCCTGGCGGTTTTTTCACACTCCCGAACATATTTTTGATGTGGGGGGAGATGAAGATGCGATCGAGGTTTTGGCAGCTTTATTTCACGATACCGTCTACGTGCAAGTCGATCGCAGCATTAACTTTAACGTCAGCTACTACATCACTCCTGTTGCAAAAGAGGTTAACAAACAGCTACAAATTCGGGATAAATCTGAACTGTCTGCGGATGCTACCTTCGAGATGGTAATGCTGGTATTCAATTTTGTACCGGGCGAAGTCCTCAATCCTTTCGCCGGACAAAACGAATTTCTCAGCGCTGTGGTAGCAGCAAAAGCTCTAGAACCATTTCTCAAACGCGAGCAATTGCTTCAAGTTGCAGGCTGCATTGAAGCAACCATTCCGTTTCGCGCCGCCGAGTCTGGAGTCACGGTAAGCCAGCGTCTTTATGACCGCTTGCAAGCAATAAATAGCCGATTTAACCTCAGTTTGACTGATGAGGAAATGGGGGAAACCGTCAAAAAAGCTGTGCGAATTTCTAACCGGGATGTGATGAGTTTTGCTCACCATAGTTCAGCCCATTTTTTGGCAAATACCTGGAACTTACTGCCGGAAACAAATCACAATCTCATCTGCTGCGGTTTTTACACGGTTCGTGACTACCGAGTTGCTTTGCTGAAGATGGAAGGTTTTCTGAGTTATCTCAAGCCAGAAATAATTTTCCGGCAGTTTGAGGGATATCCAGACGATCGCACGTATCAGCGCTGGCAAACTACTGCTAAGTACAATCTCAAAATTGCCAAGCTTTATTTGGGGTGCAAACTGTCTGCTCTCGCCCTGCTAGAAGCTCTTTCTTCTGGTTTGGGGATCGATGTTTCTCTGGCAATGATCATGGGGGGAAGTCCGGATCAAGCTGTCAAATGCGTGCGCCTGGAAAGCTTTTTCCCAGAAATAGATAAACCTTACCAACCTCAAATAGATTTAGAAGTGGAAGTATTAAATTTATTAGAAAATGGGCGCGCTAAAAGCATTTCTAATACCGATTTGGAGAACTCGCCACTGACAACGTTTATGGTGAAAAAAGTTGGCTTTGACGAAATGCGCTATCAGTGCGATCGAGCTAAGGAATTTTTTAAAGAAAATCTCAACGCCGATGATTTTATTTCCGACTTTAACCCGATACTTACAGAAATTGTCATTGATTCAATTCTCAAGTTGTTTGACACCCGCAAATCTACTATCTACCGATACTACGATATCACTTCTAAGTTAAAGTCTCAACCCCAGGCCAATTTTGCCGATCGCCATTTTCGCTCAAATAGTTAACTAGCTTTAAATACAGTATTTTTGCCTCCTCTCTAGAAAAGACCATTCCTCAGCTTATACAAGAGTGCAGCGATTACACCGTGACAGGATGGATTGCCTCGCTTTATCTACTTCAATCTGCCTATCCATCCCGACACCAACGGCCGTACAGGTAAGTAGGTAGGCAAGATTAAACCGCATAATGTAACCCTATGTAAACAGGTTTAAGTCACCCAGTAGAGAGCCTTTGGAGACTTTGCCCTCGTTTACATAGGGGCGTTTTTTCGCGCCCACTTACTTATGGTGTGGGGCTGGTGGCAAAGATGCTGAAAGTTGATAAAAAAGGGAAATTCGCTGCTGTTTGCCTTTGACAATTACTTTGTACAAAATGGATTTGATAGCTGGCTGTCACTCATCTGAGTTACCCCAGATAAGCGTCACTATAAAAAGCGACTGTTAAAGCACTTCCTCTCACAGCTACAACTGGGGAATAGCAAGTTCAAACAACTTGCCAACCACTAATCCCCAATCAAACCATGCAAACCACAAATTCAATTTACACTCAATTGCCTCTTTGCTCTTCACTGCCCACACTGCAACGCAATAACAGCACGGGTGCCAATAAAGACGTGCGCTATCTCCAACAATCCTTAGTTAAAAACGGAGATCCCGTAGCAACTGATGGATTTTTCGGTCCAAAAACTGAACAGGCAGTCATAAAATTTCAAAAGGAAAATAAGATTGCTGTTGATGGCATTGTCGGTCCTCAAACTTGGAGTTTATTAGGCGCTTGTTATACAAGTGAACCTGGATGTTAAATCCAAGTTAACTAATCCTAGGCACACGGGTAGCAAGAAACTGGGTTTTTTCACAGCAATACTTCCTTTACGCCCCCAGAAACGCTAAAAAACCTGATGGTTCAGCGAAGCCTAAACCCCGTTTCTGCCAGTCAAAAGTGTATCCAGGACTATTAATTAACATCATTTCCGCACTTCTCTGCTTTCACACAACTTGCAAACAACCAATCGAGAATCAAACCATGCAAACCACAAACGCAATTCACATGGAATTACCTTCCTGCCGTTATTTTCCCCTACTGAAACGCAACGATGGCGTCACCCAAAATGAGGACGTTCGCTACCTTCAGCGACTGTTGAACGCCAGCGGATTTTCCGTAACTACTGATGGAGGATTCGACCAGAAAACCCAACAAGCAGTCATCAATTTTCAAAAGCAACAACAAATCCTTGCTGATGGCATTGTCGGCCCTAAAACTTGGAATAAATTGGGCGTTTGTACAAATATATTTTAAAGTTTGTACAACCATCTGTTAAAGAGAGTAGGGCGTGCAGTGTGCGCCCTATTTCTCCGTCGAAGTTTCCACGCCGGACCACCCCTCCGGGGCTCCGTACATTCGATACTTGCGAGCTCGTTTGAAATACAGCAGTGCTACCCGATCGTCAGGATTGATTTGTAAAATATTCTGAAATACTTTTTGGGCGGCAACAAATTTTTGCTCGTAGTAAAAATTAAGAGCTTCTTGAAAAACCTCCGCAGTTTGCTGCTTAAGTACAATGCTCTGCTCTGTTTCTGTCTCGTAAATTTCAAACACCGACACAGCATTTGTCTTTCCTTTCACCGTTACTCGATCGACAAATCTGTACTTATATTTTTCTGGCTCGTCGAGGCGATCGATAATTGCACCGCTCACTAGAATGCCCGCGCCGTAAACCTTAGTCAATCCTTCCAAACGAGACGCGAGATTCACCGCATCAGCAATCACCGTACTTTCCATCCGTTCTCGCTCGCCAATCGTACCCAACATCAAATTGCCCGCGTGCAAACCAATGCCGATCGCGATCGGAAACAAGCCATTTTTTTCTCGGTGCTGGTTGTATATATTCACTTCTTTTTGCATATCAATTGCTGCTCGCACACCATCAGATGGAGCTGTAGGAAACAGTGCCATGACTGCCTCACCAATGTATTTGTCAATAAACCCGTTATTTTTCCTTATGGCAGGGCTAACCCTGCCCAAATAAGTATTAATAAATGCAAAATTTTCAGGGGGTGTCATCTTTTCGGAAAGCGCCGTAAATGAGCGAATATCCGCAAACAGCACGGTCATATCTCTTTCCTGATGTTCCCCTAATTTTACTTCAATAATACTCGGCTTTTCCAGCAAGCTTAGAAAATCGTGCGGTACAAACCTGCCATAAGCTGCATTCAGTTTAGCAAGGCGAATTTGCGTGTTAATCCTCGCCAACAATTCCTTTTTGATAAAAGGTTTAGTTACATAATCATTTGCTTCTAAGTTAAAAGCTTCTACCAAATCGGTTGTTTGATTTTTTGCCGTGAGCATCAGAATTGGCATTTCTAAAGGCGAGTATTTTTTGCGGACTTCTAGACACACTTCATAACCAGTAATCTGCGGCATCATTAGGTCGAGTAAAATTAAGTCTGGCTTAAATCCTGATTTAATTAAATTTAAAGCTTCTAAGCCGTTGCTCGCTTGAGTTATCTCGTAGTTTTCTAGAGAAATACTGTTGATGATGACATGAATATTAATCGGCTCATCATCAACTACCAAAATTTTTATTTTTTCACTTTCTAGCAAGTCGCTATTGTCTGATAGCGGAGAATTTATTAAAGAGGATTTGGCCGCCAATTCAGGAGTGATTAAAATGGGAGAACCTTCGGTTAAACCCGCCTGTCTGCTACTAAAATCCGGCTGACTCTCAGATACGGGCAAAGTAAGGGTGAATTGAGAACCGACGCCTACAGTTGAAGATACCCAAATTTTACCTCCGTGTAATTCCACTAATTGCTTGGCAACAGTTAACCCTAAACCCGTGCCGCCATATTCTCTAGCAGTGGAACCGTCAGCTTGTTCAAAGGATTCAAAAATTCGCTCTAATTTCTCTTCCGGGATGCCAATACTGGTGTCAGATACAGTAATCGCTAATTGGGAATTAGGCGGTGATTGTGCGTTGCCAGTTACTAATTCTGCGGAAATTTCTACTGTACCACTTTCGGTAAATTTAATTGCATTGCCGATTAAGTTGTAAAGTATTTGCTGCAAGCGATTCTCGTCGGCTGCTATTGGTGGCAATTCAGAAGTGACTGAGTTAATCAACAGCAAGTTTTTTTTGCCTACTAATGGCTGAGACAAAGTGAGAATTACAGAGACTATTTCTCGAATACCGACGGGCTGAATTTGTAGTTGTATCGTTTTGTGTTTGAGCTGCGAAAAGTCCAGAATATCGTTAATTAAAGAAGACAATCTTTTTCCCGATGATGTAATCAAAGCTAAGTTAAAATTTGTGGATTCTGGCAGTTGTCCGGTAGCACCGTCTCTTAAAGATTTTGCAATCCCAATAATGCCGTTGAGGGGAGTGCGGAGTTCGTGGGAAGTATTGGCTAAGAATTCGTCTTTTAGTTTGTCCAGTCGCTGCAATTCGGTATTTTGAGTTTCTAAGGCAGTAAAAGATGCTTGCAGTTGTGCTGCCATGCTGTTAAAAGCAGTGGCAAGTACGCCCAACTCGTCGGAGCGATCGAGCTTTACAGTTTTGTCAAATTGTCCTTCAGACAAAGCTATTGCTGCATTTTTTAATTTTAAAAGAGGTTGGATAATCCAGCCAGAAGTGAGAAGTCCTAACACAGTTGCCATGCCCAAAGCTGCCAAACATAGCAACACTGTAGTTCGGTTTCCGGCATGGATTTGTTCCATAAAGTCGGCTTCTGGAACGACGACAACAATTAGCAAATCTAAACCTTTGCCGTCTTGGAATGGCAGGACTTTTAAAAATTGCTGTTTGCCGTTTATTTCAAAATTGAGTTGCTGGGATTTGCTAATTAGCTGCAAGTCTTGAAAGTGACTTTCTAAATATTTAGCTATAGTTTGCGTTACTGCATCGCTGCTTTCTGTCACTTTAAACACTTCTTTTTTACCGTTTTGGGTGCGGAAAGGTTTTTCTGGTGTGGAAGTTGCCAGCAGCGTGCCGTTTCTTTCGATAATAAAAGTTTGACCGGAGTTGCCTATTTTGAGGCTGTTTAAAAATTGACCGATACTAGACCTCTTGCAAAAGTCCCCAATAAGGGCAATAGTAAGGTGATAGAGAGGAAAAACTGATGACTTACGAACAAGT
>NZ_JAUBQW010000164.1:0-12121 GCF_036701485.1 Microcoleus sp. Pol11C3
ATCTCTTGTTTCATCTGTCGAAAAAATTCTTAAAGGATTTGGAGATAATTATGTAATTAATTTTGCTTAACTACTTATCCCTACACTTTATCAACCTGGAATACGCTGTATTTTTACAACTGATTTAGGATTGCTATATTATGGCTGACTCTATTGCTCGTCGCTTGGAACAATACACCCTAAAACGATCGCACGAAGTTTTAATCGTCAAGGCCCAAATTGACGGCGAATTCGATGAAATTGCTATTTTTAAAGGCTTTTCTAGCTCCCTGACACGATCGACCGCTTTCGATCCAGAGGTTCCTGTTTTGCCGGAGAAAGCAAAAATTGTCAGTGTCGATCGGCTCCAGAGCCCCTACAATCCCAATAACCCCCGCTATCTTCAGCAGGGGTTATCTTGGGAAACAATGCAATCTCTATTGTCCGAAACCGGAGTTTAGCAAAACATTAGGGACACAACGTGAGAAAAACAGTAGGGACACAACATTGTTGTGTCCCTACTACAAAAGCACTATGTCCTTACCCTTAGAGCTAGAGCGTGCCACCGGCAGCTTGGAAACGAGCTCTCGCGCGCTTGATTGCTTGCTTAGCTTGAATTTGCTCTTGCAAAGTGCCGCTAGTAGCCTTTTCCAAACGAGCTTCTGCTTCGGTGTAAGCAGTACGAGCAGCTTCTTTATCAATGGTTTCGCCTTTTTCAGCGCCGTTGACAAGAATAGTAACTTTGTTTTCTTGGATTTCTGCAAAGCCACCCATCAGAGCAATAGATACCCATTCCTTGCCGGGACGGACGCGCATCACTCCGGTATCCAAAGCCGTCAACATTGGGGCGTGACCGCTCAAGATACCCAATTGGCCTGTGGTGCTCGGCAGAATTACTTCTTCAGCATTAGAATCCCAAACAGTTTTGTCTGGGGCCACTACGCGCACAGTTAATGTCATAAATTGTCCTTAGTCATTAGTCATTAGTCAGCAGTCAGCAGTCAGCAGTCATTAGTCATTAGTCAGCCGTCGGCCATCATCAGTCACTTAACTGTTAACAACTAATGACCAATGACTAATGACTCATGACTAAAATTACTTGGCGTCAGCTTTCATTTTTTCAGCTTTGGCGATCGCCTCGTTGATATCGCCCACCAAATAGAAAGCTTGTTCAGGTAATTCGTCAAGTTCGCCAGCCAAAATCATCTGGAAGCCCTTAATGGTATCGGCCAGCTTGACGTACTTGCCGGGGGAACCGGTGAACACTTCCGCCACAAAGAACGGTTGAGACAAGAACCGTTCAATTTTGCGAGCGCGAGAAACGGTCAAGCGGTCATCTTCAGACAGCTCATCCAAACCCAAAATCGCAATAATATCTTGCAATTCCTTGTAGCGTTGCAGAGTAGACTGCACCTGACGAGCAACACCATAGTGCTCTTCGCCGACAACGCTAACTTGCAACATTGTAGAGGTAGAATCCAGCGGATCAACAGCCGGATAAATACCTTTGGAAGCCAAACCGCGAGACAACACAGTTGTAGCGTCCAAGTGAGCAAAAGTCGTAGCCGGAGCGGGGTCAGTCAAGTCATCCGCAGGTACGTACACAGCTTGAACCGAAGTAATCGAACCTTCGGTAGTCGAAGTAATCCGTTCTTGCAAGTCGCCCATGTCTGTACCGAGAGTCGGCTGATATCCCACAGCCGAAGGCATCCGACCCAACAGAGCCGATACCTCAGAGCCCGCTTGCACGAACCGGAAGATATTGTCAATGAACAGCAGCACGTCTTGCTTGCTGACATCGCGGAAGTATTCGGCCATCGCCAGAGCCGACAGGCCCACGCGCATCCGAGCACCAGGCGGCTCGTTCATTTGACCGTATACTAGGGCAATTTTCGACTTGCTGCGGTCTTCTTCGTTAATAACCCCCGACTCGATCATTTCCTTGTAGAGGTCATTACCTTCGCGGGTGCGCTCGCCCACACCGCCAAACACGGACACGCCGCCGTGAGCCTTGGCGATGTTGTTCACGAGTTCCATCATAATCACGGTTTTGCCGACGCCTGCGCCGCCGAACAAACCGATTTTGCCGCCGCGACGGTAGGGAGCCAGGAGGTCGATCACCTTGATTCCGGTTTCAAACACCGAAGGCTTGGTTTCCAGTTCGGTGAAAGCCGGCGGGTTGCGGTGGATGGGCATACTTTCGGAAGTATTGACCGGGCCAAGGTTGTCTACGGGTTCGCCGATGACATTAAAAATTCGGCCCAGAGTTGGGATACCGACGGGAACTTGGATCGATTCCCCGGTATCTACTACTTCCATGCCACGCACCAAGCCGTCGGTGGTACTCATGGAAACTGCACGCACTTGGCTGTCTCCGAGCAGTTGCTGAACTTCGCAGGTAACGGCCATGTCTTGACCTGCTTCGTTTTTGCCGGAAATCGTGAGAGCGTTATAGATTTGGGGCAGTTTGCCGCCTGGGAATTTTACGTCTACAACCGGCCCAATGATTTGGGTGATGTAGCCTACGTTCGTTTTTGTTGCGGTGGATACCATGAATAGTGCCTTTGTTAGGATGCTATTTTTCCCGTTATGGAAAAAGTCTTAACATTTAGAAATGCTATTCCTCAGATTACCACTGAACAGACGCACTATTTAGATTTGTATGGGGCTGGTTAAGAGTCATTTTTCTGGTTGCGGCTGTCGCTTATTTTTCCGGCGAGCTGCAGCCAAAGCCCCGAGCCCCAGCATAGTCGCGAACACTGTGACTGGTTCGGGGACTGGTTCGGGGACTGGTGCGGGGGCTGGTGCGGGGGCTGGTGCGGGGGCTGGTGCGGGGACTAACTCAGCCGACACGGTGAAGTCTTTGAAGTCAAGCTCGGTTCCTCGTTTGGCATCGTCGAAGGAGATTTTTGTGCCCTGAGCCAGTTGGGCCATTGTGAGCAATGAATATTGCTCTGGGCTTTTACCGCCGTTGATGTTTGTAAATGAGTCGCTGGAGTTGTAGTCGAGGCTAAAGTCACCAAACACAGCAAGCTGACATCCCGCCACCAGACATTCATCTCTTCGGAACTGGGTGCCGGCGGCAAACCATTTGGGGCTGTTCATGAAGGTACTCGACGAGACGTATTGCTCGAAAGGTCTGCCGGTACCCGTGTCGCTCCACAGCAGCAGGGCATAAATTTGATCCTGCAAAAATGTGAAGGTTTGGGTGATGGAGCCGTTTTCGGAGGTGACTGCGTTGCCAAAGGTTGCTTCCGAGTTGTTGGCAGAGCCGTTATCTGAGGGTTTAGTCTCGTTAAACAGTCTGGCGATGTTGGTGTAGCCAGTGTTTCCTAACTCAGCTTGGGCCACCCACAAGCTGGACTGGTAAGGGCTGTGAGATTGGTCGAAGGTAAAGTTTATATTGGTATCTCGATCGAACTGGATGCCGCCAGTGCCAAACATGAAAGCTCGGACGGGCGTGCAGATGCTGAGCAACATTGTGGTTGCCAAGCTGACGACTGTAAAAGATGTTTTTTTGACTAGCGTTAAGGTAGTCATAACCCTGATTCCTCCAATATGTTACGTAGTAAGGCGCAAAATGCCATGTTGTTGTGACGCGAATCGACGATCGCGAGCCTGCTATATTTAGGACGATCGTCAAACCTCAAGAAGAGGCTCCACACCAGTGAATCTACATACAGATCTCACTTAAGGGTGTTTTGGAGTAAATGAGTGCTTCTTCTAAGAGTTTTCACTGACACCAGATTGGCACAGTTTAATCTATCAGAGCAAGATTTTCATCCTGCCTAGACTTCCAACCTACTACATTTACTTCGTTTAGGTAACGGTCTAAAGTTGAGTGCAAGACTTGCACATATTGGCTTTCATCAAAAATACATAAAAATTTTACTCGATATTTATAAAGTTTTGGTAAAGTTCATCCAAAAAATATAAAGTTTTGGAGAGAAAGTCTGCTGTTCGGTTCGTTGCTCCTCAAAGCGGGCTGCAAGCTGCTCGACCGATGCAGAAAGAAGCGGGGGCGAACGTGAGTAGGGCTTTGAGCTAGTTTTTTGCCACTATAAGCAAGCTGTATAATAGGTGATCGCTACTTACGTAATTTTGACTAATATTCGGAGTTTTTTAAACCCCTAACCCTCGCGTTCGGTGCCATATTTTCCCCAACAGTTCCAGACGCATAAACTCGGTTTTTCAAGGTAATTGCGTCTGGGAAGCAGTTAAATTGGCAACCAGAAACCAAGTTTCATTGCGCGCGCCTAAGTGCTATTAAAAAAACTGTTTCTACGTAAATCCTAGTAATTCAACACGTACATTTCCTTTTCACATACTAATTATTTGGGAATCAAAAAGAGGGTTCTCCTATTGACATTAGTAATTTTTATGAGTAAAAATAGGATAGATAAATACGATCGCACTTTAAGCACAATTTTTAAACACAATGACAGCCAACAGACTAAATTTGCTCGGATGGTTATTCATTGTTAGCTGGCTGAGTGCAGCGGCGGGTTCGGCAAACGCGCAACCTATAACCCCGGCACCAGACGGCACTAACACAGTTGTTACTCCCAACGGCAACCGCTACGACATTTCCGGGGGGTCATTGGGTGGTGATAAGGCTAACCTTTTTCACAGCTTTACTCAGTTCGGCCTCAGCGAAGGTCAAACAGCTAACTTTCTGACTAATCCGAATATTCAAAATATTTTGGGGCGGATTACTGGGGGAAATCCTTCTTTAATTAATGGCTTAATTCAAGTTACTGGCGGCAATTCTAATTTATTTTTGATGAATCCTGCCGGCATGATTTTTGGGCCGAATGCCAGTCTCAACGTGCCGGGAGCTTTTAATGCTACTACGGCGACAGGGATTGGTTTTGGGAACAATCAGTGGTTTAGTGCGATCGGCAATAACAATTGGGCAAGTTTCATCGGAACACCGAATAGTTTTGCGTTTACAAATTTGCCAAGGGGAAGCATTGTTAATGCAGGCAATCTGACGGTGACACCAGGTCAAAGTTTAAGTTTGATCGGAGGTACGGTTGTCAATACTGGTCAGTTAACTGCGCCTAGTGGCAATATTCTGATCAGCGCTGTACCCGGTAACAATTTGGTGCGGATTAGTCAAGCTGGAAATTTATTGAGCTTGGATATTCAGCCGACAGCAACTCAAAGTTCGCTGCCCAACAATTGGACACAGCCAGTGTTATCTTTGCCGGAGTTACTGACTGGAAAAGGTGTGGCACAGGCGACGGGTTTGATGGTAAATCCTAATGGGGAAGTTGTGTTGACGGGGAATGCTGCTGTGCCCGTAACTGCGGGAACTGCGATCGCAAGTGGCAACATCAACGTTTCTGGCAACACTGGCGGTACTGTAAATATTTTAGGCGACAAAGTAGGAGTTATTGCGGGCAATATCGATGCTTCTGGGATTAACGGCGGCGGTAATTTACTGATTGGCGGAGGTTATCAGGGTTTGGGTACGGTGCCCAATGCTTCGCGGACTTTTGTTAGCAGCGACTCGACGATTAATGCTGATGCTATTAGTAATGGGAATGGGGGGCGAGTTATAGTTTGGGCTGATGAAACTACTCGCTTTAATGGCAATATTACGGCCAGAGGCGGCTTACTTTCTGGGAATGGCGGCTTTGTGGAAGTGTCTGGAAAGCAATTTTTAGACTTCCGAGGCAATGTTAATACTCTGGCTGCTAACGGCAATCCTGGATTATTATTGCTCGACCCAACAAACATTACTATTCAAAATGGTGCGGTAACTTTTACGGCACTAAATCAGGTAGATCAATTTGCCGATCCAGATATAGGGGGAAATACCATTGATGCGGCCTTGATTAATAGTGCCGCGACTAATGTGATGCTGCAAGCTAAGAATAGCATTACCTTTAGCGCTCCTGTCAATATAACGACTGCGGGAGTTGGAATGACTGCTCAAGCTAATAACAATATAAATGTCAACGCCAATGCCAATATCACAACTCAAGGAGGCAACGTTACCCTCAATGCTGATGCCGATAATCTCAACGGTGGTAATCTGACACTCAATTCGACGATTAATACAAACGGGGGCAGTTTCCAGGGTATTGGTCGAGGGAATGGTTCCAATGGAAATGGAATCGTTCTTGGTGGCACAATTAATGCCGGAGGTGGGAACATTAACTTGGACGGCAGCGGAGGAAACGTGACATTCGGAACCAGTAACGGTATTATTATAAATAACGCCATAGTACAAACTACTGGAAGTGGAAATATTACTCTCAATGGAACGGGCCAGAACGGGACATTAGTCGGAAATGAAGGTATTGTTGTTACAGGCGGATCTAAGGTGACTTCAACCAATGGAAATATCACCCTGACTGGCACAGGTAACGGAACTAAAAGCGACAACAACGGGATTAACATTAATACCACCAGCACAGTGGAATCGATCGGGACAGGAAGTATTACTTTCACCGGTACTGGCGGGAACGGGACATTTAATAATAAAGGGATATCTATTACCAACAAAAGTACAGTGCGATCGGCTGGGGGAAATGTCAACCTCACTGGTAACGGTGCTGGAACTTTAACCAACAACTTCGGCGTTATCATAGATACCGCTACAGTGCAGTCAACTTCGGGGAATGGGACTATCACCATCACCGGGACAGGGGGAAATGGGACGAGTGGCAATTCAGGGATATATATTAGTCCTAGTGGTATCGTAAAATCGCCGAATGGAGATATCGCCCTGACTGGAACAGGTAACGGCAGCGTGGGCAACAACGTGGGCATTTTGATGTCAGGCGTGCTGGAATCCACTGGCATCGGAAATGTGACTCTGAGCGGTGTTGGTGGCAAGGGGACTGATGGCAATCAAGGGATATCAGTTGGGGCGGGCACAGTGAAAGCGCTCTCTGGAAATGTCAGTCTGACTGGTACTGGTGGCGGGACTGGGTTGGCCAACGAGGGTATATATGTAGATAGTGCCGCTACAATCCAAAGCGCAGCCTTGGGAAAGGTGACGTTGACGGGTACGGGCAGTGCAGGGACAGGCACTAATTCCGGGATCTGGCTCAATTCAGGCACCGTACAAGCACAGAATGGAGATATTGCTTTAATTGGTACCGGTGTAGCGACATCATCTAGCAGCTACGGCATTAGCTTCGGCACGGGCACGCCGATAACCGTGCAAGCTACGGGAACGGGCAATATTAGCCTCACGGGAAGTGCTAATAACAATTCTATTCCACTTAATCTCACGGGCGGTGTGATTAACGCGACTTTAGGCGGCAAGGTCACTTTGACGGGCGATGAAATTCAACTGTCAGCAACAAGTCAAGTTAATGGTACTGGGACTATTCAGTTGCAACCGCTTACTCCCACTTTAGATATTAATGTTGGCGGTAATATCACGGACGCTCGTTTGAATCTCAACCAGGTGGAACTCGATACGTTAAAAGGTTTTTTGCAAATGGTTATTGGGCGGGCGGATGGGACGGGGGCGATCGCAATTGACCCCGCTGGCATTCAGTTCAACGACCCGAAGACAGCGACGACAATTCAGCCTCCAACTGGTACGGGGTCGATCGCAGTTAACGGCCCAATTAAAGCCATTGGTGGGATTACATTCAATGGAGTTACTTCTTTAAAAGCCGATGTTACTACTACCAACAATAATATTACTTTCAACAGCCCTGTTACCGTCGCAAATAATGTCTTGGTTGACACGGGTACAGCAGGTGCAGGCGACATTTTTTTCCAAAAAACAGTCAACGGCACAAATCCTAACACTCAAGATTTGACTCTAACAGCAGGTACTGGCAATATTACATTTGGTGCAGATGTCGGCAGCATTACTCCTCTAGGAAAACTCACAATTAATAGTGCTGGTAACGTCCAAACAAAGGCAATTACAGCCGCTGATATTACTCAAACAGTTTCTGCTACCGGTGCTGTCACTGTCTCAGGTGATTTGACCGCCACTAATGGTGACATATTTTTTATAAATCCTGTTACTCTCAATAATGTATCCACAAACAATGTTTCTCTCACCGCTCATAATCCTACTTCAATCAATCCTTTACAAACCGGCAGGATTACTTTAAATAATGGATTTGTAGCGGGTAGCAACAACCTCACCCTTACCGCAGACGAGATTGATATAGTCGGCCTTCCCTCGTCGGGTACTGGCGATCTGGTACTTCAACCTTTTTTACCTGGCTTAAATATCGGACTTGGGGACACGATCGATCGACCTGCTTCCTTGGATATGACTGGGCTATTCAATCGCCTACAAGATGGCTTTAAATTGATCGCGATTGGACGGACAGACAGCAGCGGTGCAATTACCATCGAGTCGCCTCTGACATTCCGAGATCCCGTGACAATTCGCTCTCCACTGGGGGCTGGATCGATCGCAATTTTACCTGGTGGGAGTCTCACTGGAACTGATAACGCTTCGATTGCACTGACAGCGAATCAAAACATCACCGCCGGCAATATAAGCACGACTGGAACGGGTGATATCACCCTTACTAGCAACATCGGTATGATCGCACTCAATGGGCCGATTACCACAATCGATCAAAATATCACTTTCAACGGGCCTGTTACGCTTCAAAATAATGTTTTGGTTGACACAGGTGCAGTCGGTGCCGGCAATATTCTTTTCAGCAAAACCGTCAACGGTACAACTGCTAACAATCAAAATCTCACTCTCACAGCCGGTACTGGTAATATTATATTTGGTGGAGAAGTCGGCAATCCAATTGCGATCGGCAATCTCCAGATCAATAATGCTACCGACGTACAAACCGCGGCAATTACAGCCAACAGTATTAATCTTACAGCTACTGGTAAAACGACCTTAAACGGCGCAGTCACAACCTATGGTGCAGGTGGCATTAACTTAAATGTCGCAGATTTGGCGATCGACAATCCAGTCACAACGCTAAATAATGGAACTTTTAAAGTCAATAATAGTGGCGACTTGAATATTGCTACTGGGGCAAATTTAGTGCTGGATGGAGATTTTACTCAAAGCGGTACGGGCAAGGTCAATATAGCATCCAACATTACCACTACTAACGATAATATTACTTTCAACAGTCCTGTTACTCTGACAACTGATGTTTCTTTCAACACAGGTGCAGGTGCTGGCGATATTATTTTTAACAATACAGTTGACAGCACCACTGCTAACAGTCCAAATCTCACTTTAACAGCGGGTACTGGTAATATTACATTCACAAAAGGTGCGATCGGTAACAGTACAATTCCATTCGGTGCGATAACTGCCAACAGTAGTGGCACGACTAGCTTCGCGAGCAGTGTCAATGCCCAAAGTTTAACAACTGACGCAGGTGGCACAACTCAACTCAAGGGAAATGTCACTACAATCGGCAGTCAAACTTATGGAGATGCAGTTACAATTGCCACTAATCCGATTCTCACAGGGAACGGCATTACTTTCAACGATACTGTTGATGCCAATAACATTGGCAGCGACTTGACTGTAAATGGGGGTGCAGGTAATATTACATTCAATGGTGTACTTGGCAATACCAAGGCTTTAGGAAATATTACAGCTAACTCTACAGGCACAACTGAATTTAATAAAACAGTCAATGCCGCAAGTTTAACGACAGATGCTGGCGGCACAACTACACTCAAGGGCGATGTCAAGACAATCGGCAGTCAAACTTATGGAGATGCAGTTACAATTGCCAATAATCCGATTCTCACAGGGAACGGCGTTAATTTTAAGGATACAGTTAACGGCACCAGCGATTTGACGGTGAAGGCGGTGAGCGGTAATATTGCATTCAATGGTGCTGTTGGCAAGAGCACAGCATTAGGAAATATTACCGCTAACAGTACAGGTACAACTACATTTAATGCCGTCAATTCTGCCAGCATGACTACAGATGCTGGCGGCACAACTCAACTCAATGGTAATGTGACAACTACAGGCAGTCAAACTTATGGAGATGCTGTCACAATTGCCAACAATCCGATTATTTCAGGGAAGGCTCTTACTTTTAATGATACAGTTAACGGCAGTAGCGACTTGACTCTCAATGCTGATACCGGTAATGTTACATTCAATGGTGCAGTGGGCAATGCTAATTCTTTAAGCAAGTTACAGATTAGCGGAAAAACTATCACTGCGAATTCAGCCGTTAACGTAGCTGGTAATATTGGAATAGTGGCTGATACTATTAATCTGCAAGGAATTTTGACTACCACCAATAACGGTACGCTAACAATTAGCAATACGGGCAATCTCAATATTTTAAATAGTCTGAACTTAGACGGTGCATTTAATCAAAATGGCGCGGGAAGCGTTGCCCTGAGCGGAAATATCACCACAACTAATGATAATATTAGTTTTAGCGGCCCGGTGACGTTAAATACTCCTGTAACTTTTACGCTGGGAGATGCAACTATTGCTTTCGGTTCTACTTTATCGGCAGGCAGTAACCCGTTGGCTTTAACTGCCGGTGAAATTAATTTTTCCGGGAACGTTTCTGGTACAGGTGCGCTAACGCTGCAACCCGCAACAGTAGGACAAAATATTGCGGTTGGCGCAATTGATAACAATACTAGCGCTTTAGATTTGACGGCAGCGGAAATTAATTTGATTCAAAATGGATTTAGCTCGATCGCGATCGGGCGATCGGATAGCACCGCCAAGGTTAGCATACCCTACAATCTCACCTTTTTAGACCCCGTAAGTATTCAAGGGGGAACTGGTACGATCGCACTTGATGGCACTATTACCGGCAATGACAACAGCAGCATTGCTCTCAACGCTGCCACAATTAATTTAAATTATGGCATCAATACCAACAAAAATCCGATCTCTCTCAACGGCACTGTCCAACTCGGAAACGATATTAATCTTAGTACAGGCGGCGGAGATATTAAGATAATTGGGGCGATCGACGGCAACCATTTGTTGAACTTAGATGCAGCTACAGGCAATGTGCTGGTGCAAGGAAGTATCGGAGGAACAGCACCACTTTCGGTTTTGAATGTTACCGCAACGCAGGCGGAATTCACTAACGGTAATATTGCGAGCAATTCTGGTTTTAATATTGCTGCTGCCAGCACTAGGTTGGGGGGAAATGTTACTACTAATAATGGCAATATCAATATTAACGGTGTTCTAGCCTTGACGAAAGATGCGAGATTGAGTACAGCCGGCGGGAATATTGCCTTTGGAGGTGCGATCGACAGTATTGATGCGGCCCGCAACTTAACTCTAGCCTCCGGTAGTGGCAGCATCACTTTCAACGGTTCGGTAGGGGTCACCAGCAAGTTAGGAAATCTTGCGATCGAAAATGCTGGCAATGTGACAGGAAACTCGACAATTAACGCGCAACAATTGACAGCACTAAACACGGAAAAAGTCAATTTATCGGGAGATGTCACCGCCGGCAAAGTCGATATTACTGCCCAGGGAGATATAAGCGTTAAAAATATTACTACTAATGCCGGAGAAATTCTATTTACAAGCGGTAACAATTTCACAGCAGGCAATTTGAATACATCGGGAAACAGTGGCGGTAACATAACTGTTAAGGCGATAACTTCAATTACCGCCGGACAAATTAACTCTAGCGGTATACTCGGAAATGCCGGCAATGTGTTCTTAGATCCGATCGGCGATATTCAAGTAGACTCGATCAATGCCCAAGGCGGTACAGGCGGCATCGGTGGCGATGTCTTTATTTCATCGACGGGGGGATTTTTCCGCGCTACGGGTGCTTTTTCAACCCCACTTTCGCCGACGGGATTTGCTAGCATTTCTACGGCTGGCGGCGCCGGTGGTGGCAAAATTACAATTGTGCACGCTGGGGGAGATGGAGGGACGCCGATTGAACCGTTTGTAGTGGGAAATGCTGCTAGCAACGGTACGGCGGCTGCAATTACAACGGGACAATCTAGCATTACATCGCAGTCGTTTCCGCGTTCTAGTAGTGTTGGTAATATTGTATTTTCGACTGATGACGCGATCGATCCAATTCCCACTCCGAGTCCAACTCCAATTCCCACTCCGAGTCCAACTCCGAGTCCAACTCCGTCAACAACTCCGAGTCCAACTCCGTCAACAACTCCGAGCCCAGCTCCGTCAACAACTCCGAGT
>NZ_JAUBQW010000164.1:12221-12698 GCF_036701485.1 Microcoleus sp. Pol11C3
CCAACTCCGACTCCGGTTGTAACGCCAACTCCGAATCCAACTCCGACTCCGGTTGTAACGCCAACTCCGAATCCAACTCCGACTCCGGTTGTAACGCCAACTCCGAATCCAACGCCAACACCAACAACGGGTACAATTCCGCCAACAATTCCGCAGACAACGGGTACAATTCCGCCAACAATTCCGCAGACAACGGGTACAATTCCGCCAACAATTCCGCAGACAACGGGTACAATTCCGCCAACAATTCCAGATAGGACTGTAATAGTTCCGCCAACAATTCCAGATAGGACTGTAATAGTTCCGCCAACAATTCCAGATAGGACTGTAATAGTTCCGCCAACAATTCCAGATAGGACTGTAATAGTTCCGCCAACAATTCCAGATAGGACTGTAATAGTTCCGCCAACAATTCCAGATAGGACTGTAATAGTTCCGCCAACAATTCCAGATAGGACTGTAATAGTTCCGCCAACA
>NZ_JAUBQW010000321.1:0-1076 GCF_036701485.1 Microcoleus sp. Pol11C3
GTCAAATACCTGGAAAATAGACCAGTCATATTTATCGATGCACTATTTTGTGATTTTGTCAATGCGTAAGTCCTAGATCAGTTGGTTCTGCTGATGCACGAGCTCGAATTTCTTCTTCGACAGTTTTCATCGCATTGAATATTGCATCATCATACTGTCCCAATTCAAACTGTTGCTGGCACCGCTGAATAATTTTTGGATGCAGAGAATTGATTGTAAATTTGAAGCTAGTCTGGGGTTCAGGTATCATCTGACCTAACCTGCGCTGCAAGTCGTCAATTAGTTCTTCACTCGACATCGAATTTGCGCGATGCTTGTAGAGAGTATTTTCAAATGGTGTTAGAACCTTTTCGTAAACTTCCTGAACATACTGACGACGTAAAGCATAACTACTTAAATGAGCTGACCAGTAATTATACCAATCCCACAGGGATCTAAAAGAATTTGGATTGTCAACATTGAAGCCTTCATTTTGTAGAGATTCCAGCTTCAAATTCACTTCCATATATAGCTGCTTATACTCATCATCTTTTTCCTGAATACGTGCTTCACCTGTTGCAACTGTCACCATAAGTGTCTGAAGTTCGTAAATTTCCTGCACAAGTTGTTCAAGTAATTGTGGTGTCATATAGAAAAATAATCTCTATTATTGATTAGTTATCAGTTTCGCGGTCTAACGATTTAGTTGAACTGCGCGCGTTCTTTCCAGGATAGAAAGACTTTCTAATAGTGCTTCTACAACTTCTCTTTTTCCTCTCATATATTAATTACTAATATAAAATCAAACAACTTACAGTTTCAGCAATGCTCGTACTTGTAACTCTCTACTTGTACTTTATGTTAATAACAGTCTCCCCTTGTGACCCAACTCTAAAATTCACATTACAAGGAATACCTATTTCATTTAGGTTAGTACCAATAGGCGTTGCTTAATTAGGGTATGAAAAAAATCAGTTGAAAATCCAGAAGCTTTGTGGATACTGGTTTCTATGACTTGCATATTTAGGGCTTGCTGAATATATCGATCGCACTTGAGGTAGCCTGGGTTTTGAGCGCGCGATCGAGAATAAAGTGCA
>NZ_JAUBQW010000165.1:0-12686 GCF_036701485.1 Microcoleus sp. Pol11C3
ACTTGTTCGTAAGTCATCAGTTTTTCCTCTCTATCACCTTACTATTGCCCTTATTGGGGACTTTTGCAAGAGGTCTATAGTTAAATTACCACTTCTACAATGTTATTATAATTTTATAAAAATCGGTATTAATATCTAACCTCAGTAATAAAAATGGCTAAAATTTTTATAATTAAAATCGGTTTTCAAAGGAAGCAGGGGCGAGAAATCATTATCAAAAACGGCTGGTAAAAAAAACAATTTAAAAACTACTTTCCCAAAATCAAGTAACAAAGAATGGGAAGAAAAGGGTTGCGAACAGGTGAATAAAAAATTTTCGTAAAAAAACAATCTGCCCAAAAGCGACAAAATCGAGTATAATAGTATTTCCAAATTGAGTCGCAGTTCAGAAATACTGTAGAAAAAACTAAATTTATTGAAATAGACAGGTGCAAATTGAGGATTGAAGGCGTACCCAAATTGACTAAATATTTGCTGATCGGTTCCACAAAAGCTTACAGTGGCAAGTCTGCCATCGCCCTAGGGATGGCACTCGGACTTCGGGCAAAAGGACTGGCCGTCGCCTACGGCAAACCTCTGGGAACCTGTTTCAGCTCCGAGGGAGCTGGGATAGAGGACGAAGACGTGCGGTTCGCGGTAGAGACGCTGAAGCTCTCAGAAAGTCAGATGCCGTCAACACTGCTGTATTTGGATGAAGAGACGGTTCACAAGCGTTTGCGGGGAGAAGACAAGACAGATTATCGCCAGTCTTTAGCGCAATATTTGCAGGCTCCTAGCGGAGACTTGGTGCTGTTAGAAGGCCCAGCTAATTTGGAGGAAGGCAGTCTGTTTGACTTGTCTTTGGCTCAAGTCGCTGAGGCAATTGATGCCTCTGTGCTGTTGGTAGCCCGCCCGATCGATCTGTATATAGACGATTTGCTGTCGGCTAAACAGCGTTTGGGTTCGCGGTTGCTGGGCGTGGTACTCAATGACGTTCCCTCGGACAAACTCGAATCGGTAACGGCGACTGTGCGGCCTTTTCTGGAGGCTGCGGGTATTCCAGTTTTGGGAATGCTGCCGAGAAGTGCTTTGCTGCGAAGTGTCAGCGTCAAAGAATTGGTGCACCAATTGAAAGCTGATGTGCTGTGCCGTCGAGACCGTTTGGACTTGATGGTGGAAACCTTGACAATTGGCGCGATGAATGTTAGTTCAGCTCTGAAGTATTTCCGCAAAGCGAGAAATATGGCGGTGGTGACGGGGGGCGATCGCACGGACATTCAGCTAGCGGCTCTGGAGAGCTCGACTCAGTGCTTAATTTTGACAGGCCACTTGCCTCCTTCTCCCCTAGTGATTGGCAGGGCAGAAGAAATGGAAATTCCGGTTTTGTCTGTTGATTTGGATACCTTAACCACGGTAGAAATTATCGACAGCACCTTTGGCAGCGTGCGCCTGCACGAACCGATCAAGGTGGAATGCGTTACTCAGCTAATGGCAGAGCATTTTGACCTTGAGGGTATGATCGCATCCTTATGCCTGGGCGATCGAGTCCATTAAGAAGGCAGCCGGCTCTGAGGGAAGAAGGTATTCGGCAGAAAGAACTTTTTGTTTAAATAAATAAAAAGCCAAAATTCTTAAATTCTCAATTTTTCTTGAATTCTACCTTGAGCTGGGGCTGCCGAATGTCTTCAGACCTACTGCCTTCTGGCTTCCTCAAATCTCCAGATCCTCTAGTCTGATTCCGTAAATCAGCAATTCTTAACTTCTTTTTGGCGGCAATGGCTAGTGAGTCTGCTAAAATCCACAACGTAGTTTTATTTAATTTAATAAATTCTTTGAGTCAATCAATTGAGCTACCCAGAGTAGATGATTTTTTACAAGAACTTGCGGCGATCCAGCAAACCAGCTCCAAGCGGATTGCTCTTTTGGGTTCTCGCCACGTTCCTATTACCCACCAGCAGCTAATTGAGATGCTGAGCTACGCCATAGTTCTGGGAGGCAATCAGCTCATCACTTCTGGCGCTACAGGCACCAATTCAGCCGCAATTCGGGGGGCAATGCGAGCAGATCCTAATCTGCTGACAGTGATTTTGCCGCAAAGCATGAGCCGCCAGCCCCGGGAGTCTCGCGACCAGCTCGAACAAGTGATACATTTGGTAGAAAATCCCAAAAATGACAGTTTGTCTCTCCCGGAAGCAAGCGCCATGTGCAATCAGGAGATTATTTCTCGCTGCCAACAACTGATCTGTTTTGCTTTTCACGAAAGCCACACTTTGCTGAAAACTTGCCAGGATGCGGAGGAACAGCGCAAGGTGGTTACTCTGTTCTATTTTGATTGAAATGCGAGGCGGATGATGCTGTTGGGATTGCCTGTGTCGGTTATTCTGCTTGATTGTATTGCTGTTGCTGCTGCGCTGGTTTATGCACCGTTTTTGGTGGTTGCGTTCGCCCGCTTGCAGCTAGGCTATGACCAAGCAGCCCCCCGCGCTATGTTTGAGAGGTTGCCTGCTTACGCTCAGCGGGCAACTTGGGCTCACCAAAATTCGTTTGAGACGTTTATGCTGTTTTCAGCGGCGGCTTTGATGGCTTTTGTGACGGGGGTAGATTCGGAGGCGGCGGGTTGGGCTGCGATCGCTTTTACGATCGCCCGATTGTTGTTTTCGGTTTTCTATATTCTGAATGTGCCGCTGGGGCGATCGCTCATGTTTGCGATTAGTTCTTCTTGCACTGTTTCTTTATTCTATTTCAGTTTAATAGCTGTTAATGGCTAATTGTTATTAGTCACTGGTCATTAGTCATTAGTCATTAGTTAAGAGACGCTTAATTAATGACTAATTATTAACTACTAATTACTAATTACCCATTACAATTACCTCTTACCAATTACCCATTACCAATTACTAATTTATGGCTGCTAGTTATTCCTTTGATATTGTCAGCGAGTTCGATCGGCAAGAATTAGTTAACGCTGTTGACCAAACAGTGCGGGAAATTCAAAGCCGCTACGACTTGAAAGATACCAAAACTACCGTGGAATTGGGCGCAGAATCCATAACTGTCAATACGGACAGCGAATTCACTCTCGATGCAATTCACACTGTTTTGCAAACTAAAGCCGCCAAGCGGAATTTATCTTTGAAAATTTTTGATTACGGCAAAGCTGAGCCTGCTAGCGGCAGTCGCGTTCGTCAAGAAATTAAACTTAAAAAAGGGCTCACTCAGGAAATCGCAAAACAGATTACTAAGTTAATCCGCGATGAGTTTAAGAAGATTCAAGGTTCGATTCAAGGAGATGCAGTGCGGGTGTCTGCTAAAGATAAAGATGATTTGCAGTTGGTGATTCAACGCTTGAAGCAAGAAGATTATCCGGTGGCTTTGCAGTTTACAAATTACCGCTAGATTTGAGAGTTTATCGGGACTTCAGTCCTCATAGTTCTGGCGGATAAGGACTAAAGTCCTGATTATAAACAAGTTTTTACCTACTTAATATTAAATATCTAAACCCGTGACTGTTAAGTCGGGAGGATGTTCGACAACAAACTGGTAATATAACTCTTGCTTTGCTTGCGGTGGCAGAGACATTATCCATTCTAGCAGTCCCATTTCACCTGCTACTATCTTCGGATTAGTGAGAGTCGATCGCACTTTAATTTGTTCATTACGGCTGACTGGCAATTGCTCTTTTAGTGTCAGGTGTACCTGCACCTGATGCAAGTTTGTCACATTTAAGCGATAAGCGTAACTCGTGCGCCTCTGCTGACCGATCAGCTTTTTATCTACTTGTCTTTCTACTAATTCCCGCTCTATTTTTAGCCCTTCGTCTATTCCTAAATTCAGTGTAAATTCTTGTCCTGGCGAAACATTTTCTAACTGCACACTGCCGACAAAAGTGTTGTCGCGGAAAATATTTGCTTTACCGGGCAGCAGGGTTGCACCTGTCAGCGGATTCACAGCAACTGCTTGCAAATAGGCAAAACTGACTAATCGCGGAACGGCTATATATTCAGGCTTTAAGGGATAATTTTCGCTAAAAATCGTCACTTTGTGGGGTGTACCGTCGCTGGGAATGTTGCTATTTCCGCCTACTTGAAATGAGACAGTGCCTCCTTCTCTTGATACTTTGGCTGTGGCTGTTGTAGCGTCTATGGGTTCGGGTGCGGCAGCAGCAGGGGGCATAGCCATCATTGCTAATGGTGCCGCGTCTGCCATATCTAATTCATAGTATGTTCCCATTTCGGGTGCCGCAGGCTGTCGGCTGCGTGTCATCATAAGTTCTCGGGTTTGAGGAGATTTTGGGTAAACAGTATCGATAAACCAGGGTGCGAGTTTTGGCGGCAAAGTTCCCATTCCCGGTTTTGCTGTGGATAAAGTCAGCCCTACTCCCGTCCAATCTTCGCCTGTATTGTGATTGACTTCGGCTAGGTAATTGAGATTGATTTGGTTGTTGGTAGTATTTACTCGCAAGTCATAAAGGGGAGTCCAACAGGCTTGCGTGACTACATAGGAAACTTCTAGTTCAAAATTGCCGCTGCCGCTTGGTTCTATGGCAACAATGATGTTAAAACTTTGCTGAGAATGGGGAGTTTGTACTTGCCGCAACTGCAGCAGCAAAGCTTCTATTTGCTTGTCTAATTCGCGCTGCTGTTTTTCGTGTTGGGCGATCGCACTTACATATTTTAGGTAATTAGTTCCTAAAAAGTTGAGCAATTCGCCAGTTTCGTTTAAACCTACCTGCTGTTTGGCGATGCTGCTGGAAAAGAAACCGACGCTTTTTTCGCTCAAACCTTCCACAAATTTGAGCTGAATTTTTCGGGCGGTTATTTTGTCGTTAATTCCCCGTCTTTGGGTTTGTAATCCCTGAATTTGTTGTGTTAATTCGGCAGTGCGATCGCCCACTGGTTCGCTGCTAAACACTGTTTCGGTTCGCACTCCCAGCAATCGCACTGCAACTGTACCCGCACCCGTGGCCCTGACTGACTCTGTTTCGAGGGTTGCGGGAACAGAGGCGATCGCCAATTCTCGCTCATTTCCCGTCAAGGCCACCGTGCCGCGGCGCGTCACCAAAGCGCGATCGGTATAAACTGTAACTTCTGATATGCTAGTATTTAGTGTTTTAATGGTATCAGAATTAAGTATTTCTGAGTCAGTCATTGCCAGTGGCTCCTATTTAATAACCGTTTAGTCGATCGAGCTATTTCAAAAATAGTTTATTGGTCAATTTTCCCGATCGCCCATTCCTCTAGAAAACTCCTCCAGCGCATCCAAAGGGGAAGCAAACAAAATACAGCGTTTGAGCAACGACAAGTCTAACTCCGGCAGTATTTCACTGCTAGTAATGCGATCGTAACCTTCCTCTCGCAGATGGTAAAGCTCTAGAGTGCCATCTTCCCAAAACCAGACTTCCGGGACTCCCATCAGTCGGTATTTCTGAAGTTTAATCGGACTACCGCTAGTGATAACAATCTCAATACATAAATCTGGCACATCTTTAATAGTTCCGAAACAATAAGACAAATCTGCCTGATACTCGACTTGCTCTTCGACAATCTGACTATAAGTACCGCTGGGAAAAAATACAATTCTTCTTTGCAGAAAATACTGTCCCATTAGCAAGCCCATCAAACACCTAATCGCTTCATCCAACCTTCCAGTACCAACAATTTCTAAAACTCCCTCACAATAAAATAAGCGTACATTCGGCACGTCTTCAAAGCCAGCTCGAATGGCCTTGAATTGATTCCATGTCACACCGCGCCAAGTGAAACGTTGTTCGATTGCGGGAGAAGTGGTTGGATTGTCTACAGTTTGAAGCATGATTGTTTTATTGATGTTCAAAATGGTAGCGCGGGAGTGGGCGGGTTTATGAGTTTACGAAATCGTTAGTTTTAGGAATTGATAATTGGTAAAAGCCGCCCCTACGTTTAATTTTAGCTCAGTGGCTCGATTCCTGCCAAATCCAAAATTTGAGGAATTAAATCTTCTCGTTTGACAGCCATCATGTGAACTCCTTGACAAATCTGCCGCGCTAGTTTGACTTGTTCGGCAGCAATTTTTATACCTTCCTGCAAGGGTTCGGGAGCTTTTGCCAAACGGTCGATCGTCTCTTGGGGTATGTGAACTCCCGGCACATTTTTTTTAATAAATTCAGCATTTTTAGCTGATTTAAATAGAAAAATTCCTGCTAAAATTGGCTTGTTGCAGCCAGCAGCAATGTGGTGCATAAACTTATCTAAAACGTCAAAGTCTGTAATTAATTGACTCTGAAAAAACTGGGCTCCTGCTTCTACTTTTTTATCGAATCGGCTTTGCAAACCTGACCAACTGGGGGATTGCGGATCGACAGCAGCACCGACAAATAAATCAGTAACTCCGTCTGTTAAAGGTTTGTCATTCCAGTCTTGGCCACCGTTCATTTTTTGAATGACTTGCAACAGCCGCACTGATTCCAAATCGAATACACTTTTGGCTTTTGGATGGTCGCCTGCTTTGACTGGATCGCCAGTGAGTGCCAAGATATTATGGATGCCTAAAGCGTGGGCTCCCATGAGATCCGCTTGCAGGCCAATTTGATTGCGATCGCGACAAGCAACTTGACAAATTGGCTCTATTCCGTGCTGCACTAAAATCGCCGAAACTGCTAGCGGGCACATTCGCAAAACTGCGCGACTCCCGTCTGTGACATTAATTGCGTGAACTCTGTTTTTGAGGCGTTCAGCCATTTGAATTGTGTGAGTTATGTCGCCACCTTTTGGCGGGGCAACTTCGGCGGTAATTATAAATTCTCCGGGGGTGGTGCAGGCTGTGCGAAAACGGTTCATGATTATTTGTCTGTTATTGGTTATTTGTTATTTGACAGTTGACAGTTGACAGTTGGCAGTTGTTACTGGGCAGTTGGCAGTTGGCAGTTGTCATTCTTAACCAGTAACCAATAACCAATAACAACTCACAACTCACAACTAAACAGGTAAAGAATAACCGAAAGCGGTCTTAACCTTAGTTAGAGTTTGATTAGCAATAGCTTCTGCTTGTTCTCTTCCGCGACGTAGTACAGACTCTAAATATCCCGGATCGTCCATTATTTCCTTGTATTTATCCTGAATTGGTTTGAGGGCATTAATTGTCGTCTCTGTCAGCAAGGGTTTAAATTCTCCCCAACCCATGTTTTCACACTCGGTTGCTACTTCTTCCTTAGATTTGCCGGAAAGCAGGAGATAAAGTGTCAGCAAATTTCTAGCTTCGGGGCGATCGGGGTCGTCAAAAGTCAAACCGCGCACGGCATCTGTTTTGCAGCGCTTGATTTTTTTGGCGATCGTATCTGGCGAATCCAATAAATTAATTCGACTTTGTTCGGAAGGGTCAGATTTCGACATTTTGCGCGTACCATCTGTCAAACTCATCACCCTCGCACCGTCAGTCCGAATTAACGGTTCGGGAAGTTTCAATACTGGCTTTTCGAGTGTGCCGAATTGGTGATTTAATCTGATGACAATATCGCGGGTGAGTTCCAAATGCTGTTTTTGGTCTTCTCCCACTGGCACTTTGTCGGCATCGTAAAGCAAAATGTCTGCTGCCATCAACACGGGATAATTTAGCAAACCGGCGTTGACATTTTCACCTTGTTTAACTGCTTTTTCTTTAAACTGAATCATATCTTCGAGCCAGTTAATCGGCGTAATACAGTTGAGCAGCCATGCTAGTTCTGTGTGCGCCGAGACGTGGGATTGCACGAAAATAGTAGAATATTCTAAATCGATGCCACAAGCTAAATAGAGTGCGGCGATCGTGTAAGTGTCGGAGGCTAGAGTTGCTGGATTGTGCGGTGCGGTAATTGCGTGCAAATCGACTACGCAGAAGTAATTTTCGTACTGACTTTGACCTTCTACCCAGTTGCGAATGGCACCGAGATAATTGCCGAGGTGAAGATTGCCTGTTGGCTGAACTCCAGAAAGAACGCGCTGTTTGCCCATGAGGAAAGAATAGAATTGAACTCACATTTCTATTTTGACACGTTATTTTGATTTAAGATACTCTTGGTTGAAATTCACATCTTGCACTATTGTCAGCAACGGGCTAGAAGCCCGTTCCACTTTTAAGACATCTGTAGAGACATTACCTTGCCGTTTCCTTACCTTTTTAAATATCTGTAGGGAGACGGCAAGGCCGTGTCCTTAGCCGTAGCGTTTAAGAAATGGGCTTGAAAGCAATTACCAATCTGTCAGCAACCTTGCTTTGCGTAGAACAAATGTCAGAACTGTTTCTTCGCCGGTAATAATATCGGCTCTGCCCTCCATTCCCGATTGAATCGAATACTGGCGGGGGACATTAGCCTGGGAGTTTCCGAAGAATTGGCTGTTGGCGGATTGGAGTTTGGTTAAATAAGTTTGTTCGGGCTTAATTGCCACTTCGTAATAAGCTGTACCTAAATTATTAGTGGGATTTTGAGTGGCGATCGCATCTGGGGCGATTTCGCTGACGGTTCCTTTTAATGTGCCGTAATCGGGGAAAGGCAAAGCCGAAATCCTGATCTGTACGGGTTGGCCGATTTGGATGCGGGCGATGTCTTGGGATGTCACCTTGGCTTTGACTACCAGGGGTACGTCGCTGGGGACGATTTGGGCGATCGCGCTGCCGGCTTGTACGGTTTGACCAGTATTTTGTACTTCCAATTTGAGAATTGTACCATCAGCGGGCGCGCGGATCACGCTATTTTCGAGTTTTAACTCAATTTGATTGAGCTCTTTTTTCGATTGAATCAATTGTTGTTGAAGGGACGATCGCTTGACGAGCAAAACCCGCCGACTTCGGCCCAGTCTCTCGGCGACATCCGGCAGCGATGTGGCGAATTTTATTAAAGCGGATTCGATTAATTCCTGTTGGGCGGAAGTTTCACTTTGGATGCTTTTAAATTGGGCGCTGGCCAAAATTTGATTTTCTAAGTCGCGCAGTTGCTGGTTGATTTGTTGTGCTGCTGTTTGAGACTGATTAATTATTTCTTGTAACTGCTTTTTTTGAGCGTCCAAACGCGAACCGTCTATAACTGCGATCGCATCTCCTTCTTTTACTGTCTGATTCTCGCTGACAGCAATGCTTTCGACGGTTCCTTCGGTGGCTGCTTGCACGACGCGCACTTCTCCGGCTGGACGGACGATCGCGTCTGCTTTGACTGTAGCGCTGTATTTGGTGACGCTAGCGAGGGCGATTGCCCCGCCAAAGGTCGCCACCATCAAAATGCCCCCCAAAGTCGTCCAGCGGCTGACAGGGGGCAAAAACTGGTCGTTATCAAAGGTTTCAGCGGGTGTGGCTTCGGGAGTGAGAGACATGGCGGCAAGGGGGAGAGGGGAATAGTTGGGAGTTTGGAGTTTTGAGTTGGGAGGGAGAGATCGCTGATTTGTTTTGTCACTTTTGCGATCGGCTTTCCGGAAAGCAAGTGTAGGTTTAGAAGTCTAAATCAAAATTCACAGGGTAAAGGTAAAAATCCGCACAGCTTTGCCGTTGTCACCCACAAACTTCGCCAAATATCAAGAGGAGTGAAGCCAACGGGCTACAGTCAGGAAAATATGGGATTTTTGCAATGACTTTTGGCACTGTTACCGGGTTTTTCCTGTATGCGTACGTAGTAAGTAAGTACATAGGTATTAATAGGAGTTCTTTATGTCAGAAAATCAACACCATTCACTCTTTACCGAACTAAGCGATGGAGAATCTGCCACTGTCAACGGTGCCAGCATTACCAGCGGTGTCAGCGGCGCTAACAGCAGCGAGACCGATAACAGCAGCACCGATGGCCCCAATATGCTGTTTTTCCTGCCGCCGCCTAGCCAGCTTTATCTGTACGATCCCAGCCGCGATCGCCCTTACAAAACCCTAGTGGTTTAAATAGCTGAGTCAGGTTTTCCGATCGGCTAAACTTTGAAAGTTTATCCGTAATATTCCGGAGAACGATCGGCCTTTGAGAAATATAGATTAGTAGTTAAACGATACTAGAAAAATTCAATAGTTTCTAGTTTGTATTCACTCAATTTCATCAACCAAACGGAGTCTATCATGCAAGAAACTACAGACACCTCACTGTTTACTGAAGTCACCCCTGAAGAATCTGCCAGCGTCAACGGTGGCTACTATTATTCGACGACAGACAACTACAACTGTTACCGCAGCGCGACACGTCACATTGTGTACCGCCGGAATTGTGATGGTACTTTCAGAGCAGTAGCTCGCTACTGGTAAAGTTCAGTGCTGTCAATTCAGCTCGATCTATTGATGTGAATTAATAAAGCACCCATAAGTTTATGGGTGCTTTGTTCTGATTGGGTAATCGGTGAGGGGTAATGTTCATTAGGCTCTACTCATTATTCATTTTGCCAAATGTTAAAGAACATTCCTTTTCTCCGAGAAATGCCTTTCTCCGGACAAGTAAATAGGTTGATGAAATATCAGGTTGTGCTCCAGCAGAGCGAAGAAGATTGCGGTGCAGCTTGTCTGGCTTCGATCGCCAAATTTTACGGACAGAATTTTACAATTAGCCGCTTGCGAGAATTTGTCGGTACGGGCCAGCAAGGAACGACTTTACTGGGTTTGAAACAAGGCGCTGAGGCGATCGGCTTTAATGCTCGATCGGTGCGAGCAGCCGCTGCAATTTTAGACAAGCTCGATGATGCCCCTCTACCGATGATTATTCACTGGAATGGCTATCACTGGGTTGTTTTGTACGGAAAACAGGGCGACAAATATGCGATCGGCGATCCGGCTGTCGGTATACGTTATGTTTCTAAAGCAGAATTAGCAGCAGCTTGGACAGATTGGCTGTGTTTGCTAGTAGAACCTGATGCGGAGCGGTTTTTTGCGGCCGCAGAGGGTCAACCGCCCGCTAATTCTTTACAAAAATGGATGCGCCGGATTAGGATTTATCGCCCGATTTTAATGGAAGCATTTTTGCTGAATGCAGTGTTGGGTTTGCTGTCAATTTCTTCGCCTTTTCTAGTTCAAATGCTCACCGACGACATTCTGGTGCGGGGCGACCGACAACTCCTGGCGAGTGTGGCGATCGCAGTTATAGTTATGAACCTTTTTAGCAGCAGTTTAGGATTGGTACAGTCTAACTTAATTGCTCAGTTTTCTCAGCGTTTAGAATTGGGATTGGTTATGGAATTTGCGCGGAAATTTCTGCGATTGCCTTTGAGTTTTTACGAAACCAGACGCAGTGGCGAAATTGTCAGTAGATTACAAGATATCCAAGAAATAAATAAATTAGTTTCTCAAGTCGCTATCAGCTTGCCTAGTCAATTTTTTATCGCTGTCGTTTCTTTTATTTTTATGTTATTTTACAGTAAGGAACTGACGCTGGCAGCTACACTGATCGCTCTGTTAATGACTGCCTCTACAGTGGTGTTCCTGCCCGTATTGCAGCAAAAAACGCGCAGTTTATTTGTGCTGGAAGCCGAAACTCAAGGCGTTTTAGTCGAAACTTTTAAAGGCGCGCTGACTGTCAAAACTACTAGCAGCGGTCAGCAACTTTGGGAAGAATTTCAAAGCCGCTTCGGTCGCTTAGCAAAGCTCACTTTCCGCACTACACAAATTGGCATTCTCAACAATATATTTTCTGGTTTTGTTGCCTCTGCTGGCAGCATTACTCTGCTGTGGCTTGGTAGCGGTTTGGTGATTGACAAGGTATTGACTATAGGTCAGTTGCTAGCGTTTATTAGCATGAATCAAAACGTTACTACTTGGGTGAATTCGCTAGTAGGATTTACTGATGAGATGACTCGCGTGCAGACAGCTACTCAACGGCTGTCGGAAGTCATCGATGCTGAACCGGAAACTAAAGACGATACGAAGAAACCTTTTGTAAATATTCAAGACCGCGACGGTATTGTTTGCAAAAGTGTTAGTTTTCACTACCCCGGTAGACTTGATTTGCTGGAAAATTTTTCTGTCACGTTTCCCGGCGCTCAAGCAATTGCTTTGATCGGCTATTCTGGCTGCGGAAAAAGTACGCTAGCTAAAGTAATTGCTGGTCTGTATCCGCTGCAATCTGGTAATATTAGAATTGGTGGCTACAACTTGCAGGATTTGTCTCTCGACAGTCTGAGACAGCAGGTAGTATTGGTTCCTCAAGAAGCACATTTCTGGAGCCGTTCGATTGTCGAAAATTTTCGTTTGGGCAGTCCAGATATCAGCTTTGAACAGATTGTTAAAGTCTGCAAAATTGCGGGGGCGGATGAATTTATCAGCCAATTGCCGGATAAATATCAAACTGTTTTAGGGGAGTTTGGAGCGAATATTTCTGGCGGACAAAGACAAAGATTGGCGATCGCCCGCGCAATTCTCAACAACCCGCCCGTATTGATTCTAGACGAGTCTACCGCAGGGCTTGACCCCGCAAGCGAAGCGGAAGTATTAGAAAATTTATTGATGTACCGGCACGGGAAAACGACTATTTTTATCAGTCACAGGCCACGAGTGATCGATCGCGCTGATTGGATTATCATGTTAGAACGCGGCAGGTTGAAAATGCAAGGGTCGGCTGCAAAATTGCGATCGATTCCAGGAGACCATTTAGAGTTTTTGCATCCTTGAACAGATTTGTAAATTTGTAGGGTGCGTTATTCAAGAACCTACCTTAGGAATGAGAATTAAATAGGGCTTGCTGAATAATCGATCGCATATTGCGTGGCGAAAGGTTTCGAGCGGGCGATCGAGAGTAAAGTGCA
>NZ_JAUBQW010000322.1:0-1072 GCF_036701485.1 Microcoleus sp. Pol11C3
TGACGAGCGGGCTACCCTGTATATTTTGTTGGTTTTGTCAAGTACAATTTATACCAAATTAGATGAGCTTACCCTGAGTTTAGATGTTTGAATAACCAAGCATATTCTGCAAAATCGTCTGCGAAATAACCAGCCGCTTTTGCTTCTCGTGCTTTCAAAAGTGTGTCTGCGCGATCGAAAACGAGCAAGCAAGGTTTTTCTCTGAGGATTTTGAGCAGATTTTCGATCTGGGAATAAAGGTAATGATTTCGTTTTAGGAGGTGTTGGTGATGATTTATTGCGGGGTGGAAAAGGTAACGATCAAATTTTCGGCGATGATGGAGAGGATATCTTAATTGGTGAAACGGGCACCGATCGACTGACTGGTGGTATTGGAAGCGATATCTTTATCCTGAGAACAGACACAGGTACAGAAGAAATCAATCCTGCGAATGCTGATTGGATACTTGACTTTAATGCTAGCGACGGCGATCGCATTAAAGTCAATGGAGGCGTACCAGCCGACATTCTCACCTTCACCCTTACTGATGTCAATCAAGATGGCATTGCAGACACCATTATTCAATACACAGAAACAAATGCAATTTTTGGTGTATATACAAATATCTTTGGTGTAGTCCTCAACACCCCGCCAGATATTGTGAAAAATTCGTTGTTTACGATACCGCTCAACGACCCAATCACCCAGATAGGATGATGCTGTGGGAAAGTCGCCCAAGAGTTCCGTCATCGCAATATTAATGAGTGCGATCGCCCTTACGTCAAAAAGAGCGATCGCCCTTTCTTCCCTCCTCATCCATCCCAGGGGGAACGCATCTTATTGAACACTGTTCATCAGTGGTGAGTATATTTTGAGATAAATTCACCATTCTTAGAAGCTACAGACACGCTTTGTAATGACTTTAGTAAGAAAACAGTAACTGATTAATGGTAGTTTTTACGCTTCTGCTAATTTTGAGACAATAAAACTATTACAACCACTGTTTCCAAGTTGTATGGCTCTTCAGAACTTATGGTGATAACTTTATCTAATAAAAGATAGACTCGTGCATAAGACTAGAAGCTGAAACTC
>NZ_JAUBQW010000166.1:0-12548 GCF_036701485.1 Microcoleus sp. Pol11C3
GAGTTTCAGCTTCTAGTCTTATGCACGAGTCTATCTTTTATTAGATAAAGTTATCACCATAAGTTCTGAAGAGCCTCAAAAATTATGAATTTTAGTCGGTTGCTTTGGGTAATTGCCATGCTTTCGATCGCAGGCTGCAATATTCAAACGCCACAAACCAACACACAACCTACAGAAAGTCGATCGCCAATAGCAACCCCTGTTCCCGCCAAACCAAAGTCTGAGATCAAAGAAGCAACACTAATTGCTGTTGGCGACATTATGATGCACAGTACCCAAACGCGATCGGGCTACGACGCAAAAAAGCAAACATACAATTTTGACAATTTCTTCGCACCAGTTAAAAGTATCCTATCAACAGGCGATTGGGTAACGGGAAATCTCGAAACACCTTTAGCGCACGAAGATGCAGGCGGATATACGGGATATCCGCTATTTAACGCACCGGCTCAATTAGCGGATGCTGCTAAAAAAGCCGGATTTAATATATTGACAACCGCGAACAATCATGCTTTAGACCGTGGAGAAAAAGGAGTAATTAGGACGATCGCCAATCTGAGCGATCGCAAAATTGCTTCCACAGGAACAGCCACATCAGCCGCGGATGCTTCACGCACTTTAATCAGCACCAAAAACAACATTTCACTAGCAATGCTAGCCTACACCTACGGCACAAACGGCATTCCCATACCCAAAGGCAAAGATTACTTAGTTTCCCTAATCGACGAAAAAAAGATAATCAAAGATATTGCCAAAGCCCGAAAAAAAGGAGCCGATATTATCGCAATTTCCCTGCATTTTGGCAATGAATATGAGCGACAGCCAAACACCCAACAAAAACAATTAGTGGAAAACCTATTAAAAGCTGGTGCAGACATCATTCTCGGCAGCCATCCCCACGTCGTCCAACCTTACAAAATTTTTAACTTTCCCGGAAAAAATGGCAAAACTCGCAAAGCTGTAGCAATTTATTCAATGGGAAACTTCATTTCCGGTCAGAATAAAAAATATACAGACTTAGGCGTAATTTTGCAAGTAAATATTCGCAAAACATTTCCCGAAAAAACTACAGAAATTACCAGCATCAAAACCATTCCGACTTGGGTACACCGCTATACTCAGAACAATAAAACTAACTATCGCATTTTGCCCTTAGAAACAATGGTTAGCCAGAAAAAAGATGCACTACTAGCAACTTCCCAGTATCCAGTTTTAGAAGGATATCTACAAGAGATGAACGCTCATCTTAACTCTTTGAATATTCAGAAAAAATCTAAGTAATTGGGTAGTAGAAGCAGAGCAGACCAATTTGTATTTCTAGGCAGAGCCTGGAAGGAAGTTTATGTTTTGTGAAACAGGCATCTTGCCTGTTAGTAACCTTTGAGGGCGGGCAAGATGCCCACCCCACAAGAAAATTTATGTCTTGTGAAACAGGCATCTTGCCTGTTACTAAAATTGAGGTCTGATCTGAGTAATATTAAATTAATTCAACTGCTTAATTAACCAAGCGATCGCCCCTTCCACATCAGCAACCCGCTCAACATCGGGAATCTGCGGCCGCTGCACCATCACAACCGGAATTCCCAGTTCCCTAGCCGCAGCAATTTTAGCATAAGTAGCACCGCCCCCGCTGTTTTTGCTAACAATTGTATCAATCTGATATTCTAACAGCAATTGTCGCTCCTCATCCAATGAAAAAGGCCCCCTTGCTAATAACAATTTACCGTTAGGAATAGGAGTATTGAGTGCAGGAGGATCGATCGCCCGCATCAAAAACCAAATAGCATCCAAACCCGCAAAGGCAGCCAATTCCTGCCTGCCAATGGTGAGAAACACCCGCTGAGACTGCCCTAATAAAGCTTTTGTAGCCTCCGAGTGGCTGCCCACTTCAATCCAACGATCGCCCTCCACAGCCTCCCAAGCTGGACGCACCAGCATCAAATAGGGCACATTACACTCAGCAGCAGCAACAGCAGCATTGGCAGAAATCTGAGCCGCAAACGGATGAGTAGCATCAATTAACAAGTCGATCGGGCGATCCTCTCCGAGGGCTCCGCTAACGAGCAAAAACTGCGCCAGCCCAGCCGCCCCACCAAACCCCCCAATTCGCACCGTACCCGTTTTTGGTGTAAAAGGCTGTTGAGTGCGTCCTGCTAGCGAAGATACCACCTCTATTTCAGCAATTTGAGACGCTCTTACCGCCAATTCAGCAGCATCCCCCGTCCCGCCCAAAATTAGCAACCGTTTTTTCACCAAATTACTCCTAACTTATCCAAGCAACGCCCGCAATTTCGGTTAATAATATGTTTAGTAAAGTTTAAACTGCCAACAACGATGATTCGAGCACTTTTCACATTTTTTACAGTATTAATTGTAACCGGGTTAGTGTGGTTGGGAAATATCGCGCCCGTTGCCGCACAAGTACAACCAACAGATATCACCGATCAGCAGCAGGAATTGGGAGAACTCGTTCAAAAAGCTTTTGAAGCTACAAATGAAGGCAAATTTCTCGCCGCTGAAACTTTTTGGACTCAAATCATTGACAAATTTCCCTCACAAGCCGCCGCTTGGAGCAACCGAGGCAATTCTAGAGTCAGCCAAAACAAGCTACAAGCAGCAATTTCTGACTACGAAAAAGCGATCGAACTAGCTCCCGACGCCCCCGATCCCTACCTAAACCGCGGCACCGCCTTAGAAGGTTTAGGACGCTGGGAAGAAGCGATCGCCGACTACAATCATGTACTAGAATTAGACCCCAAAGATCCAGCCGCCTACAACAACCGAGGCAACGCCGAAGCAGGTTTAGGAAAATGGGAACCAGCAATTGCCGACTACAGCAAAGCCTTTGAATTAGCCCCCGAATACGCCTTTGCGCGCGCCAACCACGCCCTCGCACTTTATCAAAACGGGCAAACCAAAGAAGCAATTCGCAACATGAAAAACATCGTCCGCAGATACCCCCAATTTGCCGACATGAGAGCCGCCCTCACCGCCTGTCTTTGGGAAGCCGGAAACCGTGGCGAAGCTGAGAGCAATTGGGTAGCCGCAGTCGGCCTCGATGCCCGCTACAAAGACCTCGATTGGGTTGCCAATACCCGCCGCTGGCCGCCAGTTGCAGTCAGTGCATTAGACAACTTCTTGCACTTGAAATAATATCGACGTTAGTTGTTATTGGTTATTTGTTATTTGTTATTTCGACGAACGACAACTAACAACTGACAACTGACAACTGACAACTAACTACTGACTAATTCTCGAATCCGTGGGGCAGTCAACTCTTCGACATTCCGCAAAACCGCTGCTGCACCAGCAGTTTTCAGCGCCGCAGCATAAGCATCGCACCGCACAGAATCATCCAAAACATGAGGCGGCAAAATTCCAGTCCCCAGCCAAACCCGATTTGGTTGCACTTCCCGCGCCTTCACAACCGTATAAATATCGGCAACAGTATCTCCCGCGTAAATCACCGGCAAATTTTTTTCTAAACCGTGCAGTTTTTCCAACTGTTCAATTGCGGAGAAAAGTCCAGCCGGATCGGGTTTTCCCGGTGCATCTTCCATCGCCACCAACACGGGGGAATTTAAACTCAGTTTCCCTGACAAAACGTAAGCAGCTTCATCCCGCATCGCCCCACTAAAAAAGCCCCAAACAATGCCCCCAACCGTTAAATTTTCCAGATAAGCGGGATTTAACAGCAGCGGTTCGTCACAAATGTAACCAGTCCAATTTTTATCGTCAGCCCCGCGATAGCGACTTTGGAAGAAAGCCACTAATTCGTCATAGTTGAGAGCGAGTTGGTTTCTCGATCGCCCAATCCCCTCAAAATAACGGCAAACTAACTCGAAAGATGCCTGCCAGTCATTATTCCACACTCCCTCAGACTTCAAAGAGTCGATATCGAGAGAATTCGGGCGAAAAGCACCCGCCGTGAAATGCTCCACCGCATCGGCGATCGCCCGCCGGTAGGAACCGGACACATCCCGCACCACACCGTCAATATCGAAGACTAAAATAACTCTGTTCATAACTTAACTATCCTTGGGCGGGTTTTGCACAAATTTTATCTGTTCCCAGCCCCTGAGCGGCGCTAAACCAAGCCGCGCGACAAAACTTTTAATCACCGATGATTCATTTTTGAACACAATGTGCTACGCTTAGCGATTGTAGAAATTTTTAACAAGTTCGATCGGAACCCCGGAGGTTTGCTTGTCCAAGTTCATCTTAAAAGTTCTCTGGCTAGAAGAGAATGTTGCCCTCGCCGTTGACCAAGTGGTCGGTAAAGGAACTAGCCCGCTGACTGCTTACTTTTTCTGGCCCCGCAAGGATGCGTGGGAAGAACTCAAAAACGAACTCGAAGCCAAACACTGGATTGCTGACAACGATCGCGTCGAAGTCCTTAACCAAGCCACAGAAGTAATCAACTACTGGCAAGAGGAAGGCAGACGGCGCCCAATGACTGAGGCTCAGTCAAAGTTCCCCGAAGTGACTTTTACTGGCAGCAACTAAGCCCTGCTTTAAGTTGCTACCCATATAAATTGCCTGTTATGGCTGACGGGGGGAGAAGGCGGGAGGATGTGACGCTTTTTCCACCTCGCCGTGAAAAATACAATTTAAATGTGCTAGAGCTTATCAAAATACTAACTCCAATTTTTAGACAGGCTCAAGTTTTGCGCTTGGTTGATCGATTTGAGATTTGAGATCTAATGTTTATGCAAAATAAAGCTCTAAAATCTGCTTTTAGAGAATCTAAAAATACTAAGTAAGGAAACCAAAGAAATCTAAAATCTGCTTTTTTATCATCTTAAATTGTACAGTCAGCTCTCAAAAGACTTCCCTATGACGAATGACGGCTGACTAATGACTAATCACCTCTTCGCGGAATTTATGGGCGCCGAAAGTACAATCAACCAGACCGAACAGCTACCGCTGGTAGTAAATCCCGACATTCTCCAGCAAGCTATCCTCTACAAAATTAATACTCGCATAAACGCTCGCGGAGAATTAGTTTTCCCCTGCGTACCGGGAATGCTAAGCCACTATCTCAAGTCGATAGAACAGCTATTTAGCACTCTCGACAGACCCCTGCCCCAAGACCGCAGAGACGAACTCAGCAAGCTTTTAGCCACCAAGTTAGAACAAGGCTACCGCACATCCACAGCATCGATGTTGATCTTGCAATACGAATCAGTACAGCCGCCGCAAACCGGTTTAGCCTGCAAAGTGATTGTTACTACCTCAACAGTTGGAGAACAGTACAAAAGCTGGGTTGACACCAGAGAACCTCCGCTTTTCGGCTCTCATCCAGACGCAAAATTGATGGCAACGGCTGCTAAATTGGGCACACCCGATCGAGTGCGGATTTTGGACGTGGGGGCTGGTACCGGCCGCAATACCTTGCCACTGGCGAGATTGGGCTATTCTGTGGATGCGATCGAACTAACTCCAGCTTTTGCAGAACAATTAAAAGCAGCAGTAACAGCCGAAAAGCTTCCCGTGACAGTGACTGAAGGCGATGTGCTCGACCCCTTAATGCGGATGAAACCGGCCCGCTATCAGTTGGCAGTTGCCGCCGAAGTAATTTCACATTTTCGAGACAGCGATCAAGTACGGCTTTTCCTAGCTAAAATGTGCGATTCCCTGTGTCCTGGAGGTCTGTTGCTGTTCAGCACGTTTCTAACCGTCGGCGACTACCAGCCGGATGCCCTCGTGCGACAAGTTGCCCAACTCTCCTGGTCTACTTTATTTACCCCCCAAGAACTCGCCACCGCAATGGAAGGGTTGCCCTTAGTCCAAATATCCGACGAATTGGTGTTTGAGTACGAACGCCACCACCTGCCAGAAGGAGCCTGGCCGCCGACGCCCTGGTTTCCCAGTTGGGCAACCGGTCGAGATGTATTCCCGATGGCAAACGCACGCCCGCCAATGGAATTGCGCTGGATTTTGTGTCGCCGCAGTTAAAAAAAAATAGGTCTTTTTTAGACGGACACAGCAATCCAAACCTTTTAGCGGCGGTAAAATTTTCCTCATATATTTTTATTTCAACAGCTTAAAGCCGGCTCGTTGTTAATATTGTTCTGCCTGCACAGAAAAATTTACAAAAATATATATTAAGATGTAAAGACAGCGAAGTTCGATCGCCCCTGGGTGAGAAACCCAGTGTCTGATTAGATCCCACCCTTGCAAACCATTTCTTTGTTGCGAAAAATTGGGTTGCTAAGGACAATCGGGCTTAAATAAAATTCGATCGCCATCTCAATCGGTGCAACTAGAGTTAAGATGAATTCAACAAACCTATTCCTCTGGATAGATGACATTTTAGGGAATAGAATAATCCAATAGATTAGCTCGCTAGTCAGCGATGCTCCTGAGAAACAAATATGCTTTTAACACGTCCACTACAAGCGTTTGGAGCAATCTTCGAGCACAAACCTTCAACAAATAGATTGATAGAACAAAAAAGCAGTAATAATTCTTGGGATCAGCCTATTGCTCCCGCTGTAAACGAACAAATTGACTGGTATATCCAAATGGAAATGCTAATGGGTAACGCTAAATCTTCCTGCACCGATGAAGAGATTACTGCTTGGCTGCGCGGATTGCTGACAATTGCTTGGGCAGACGGCAACTTTGACGAAGACGAGCAAAAAATGATTGCTAATCTGACTCAGGATGAACTACATCCGGTATCTTTTGAGGCAGATTTTGAACCCATTGCCCCAGAGGAACTAGCTGGTGTTTTAGGGAAAAGCACAGCCAACGGCGAGAATTTTTTGAGGACAGCAGTAATGGTAGCCTTGGCAGACGGTACATACTCGCTCAGCGAAGACGAGGTAATCTACAAGTTTTGCACAGCTTTGGGTCACAATGTCGAGGCTATAGAAGCTCTCCGACAAACCATCGAAGAAAGCAAGTGCGATCCGCAGGGGCCCAGCAGCCAAATAGTCTTTGATGCCAATGTCGTCCCCGTCGTCGGAACACCCCTTTCATCTCGGCTACCTAAACCTCACCACAAAAATGTCCTGCAACCCGTCAAAGACTGGCTTGACGCCTGGGAAATTCACGACCCCAAAGTGGCACACTTTGTCTGCAAAATGATTCCGCCGCAGTGTCCGTTTGAGCGAGATGTGGTGTTATTCGGACGCAAAATCGTGCACATTCCGGCGATGTGCCAGATTAACCCGCTTTACGAACAGTTAGTCGGGATGCGCTTTCGAGCTCTGTGCTATTTGGCAGATGAATGTAATGAAGATATATCGTCATATTGTTAGTAGTCAGTAGTCAGTAGTCAGTAGTCATTAGTCATTAGACTTGAATGGCATTCATTCGCTCTCTATCTTGAAATACATCTGCGTTCATCGGCGTTCATCTGCGGTTTACCTCTAAATCCAAGATTTATGCAATTCAAGTCTATTGTTGTGAAATGTTGGATGAATTACTGTAAACTTTAGCAGTTTTAAATTCTCTGAAAGACAGTAGGGACACGGCACTGCTGTGTCCTACGCGCGATATCTGTAGTCAACAGAAAACGGATATATCAATCAATGACTACGAATTACTTCAGCCCGAAGAGCACCCTACAATAACTTATACAAATTATTAAAAGTCGCCGATCCAGGAGCCGGACACGGCAGTGCCGTTTCCCGACAGATGCTGGCGTACAATCTCTCACTCTGCATTACATTTCAGAATTGGTATAATTATATTTTTCCGGCAACTGTAAATCGCCACTAAACTTGGCTTTCGTCAGCCGACGCGGAGGGAAGGAAAGAAGGAATATGGTACTTGGATCTGGTATTATAATAAGTAATGACTATTGACTACTGACTATTTGACTATTGACTACTGACTAAATTATGCAATTTATCGATCGAGCAGATATTCAAGTCGCAGCCGGCAAAGGCGGCGACGGTATGGTAGCTTTTCGCAGAGAAAAGTATGTACCCGCGGGCGGGCCCAGTGGCGGCACCGGCGGGCGGGGCGGTTCTGTGTTTATGGTAGCGGTGGAAAGCCTGCAAACGCTGCTGGATTTTCAGTACAACCGGATTTTTAAAGGCGAAGACGGCAAGCGTGGCGCGCCGAAGAATATGACGGGGGCTTCTGGGGACGATCGCACGATCGAAGTTCCCTGCGGTACAGTTGTTTATGACGCGGAAACTCAGGCAATCTTAGCAGATTTAGTGACGCCCGGACAGACTTTTTGCGTGGCCAAAGGTGGCAAAGGCGGTTTGGGGAATAAGTGTTTTCTGACCAATTCTAACCGCGCTCCAGATTATGCGATGCCGGGAAAAGAAGGAGAACACAAGTTTTTGCGTTTGGAATTGAAGCTATTAGCTGAAGTGGGAATTCTCGGGATGCCGAATGCTGGCAAATCCACTTTAATTTCAGCTTTGTCGGCAGCTCGCCCCAAAATAGCAGATTATCCATTTACAACTTTAGTCCCGAATTTGGGCGTAGTCAGAAAACCCAGCGGCGACGGTACGGTGTTTGCAGACATTCCGGGATTGATTGAGGGAGCTCACGAAGGTGCTGGTTTGGGTTACGAGTTTTTGCGGCACATTGAGCGGACTCGGTTGTTGCTGCATTTGATCGATATTACGGATCAAGATCCGATCGCCAATTATGTCACTATTCAGGAAGAATTAAAGGCTTACAGGCGTGGTTTAGCCGATAAACCGCAGATTTTGGCTTTTAATAAGGTAGATGCGATCGATCTCGAAAGCGAAGAAATCGGTAATTTAATCAGCCGACTTAAAGAAATTAGCGGCGCTCCGATTTTGTTGATTTCCGCTGTGAGTCGAGTTGGTTTGGATGAATTGATGCAGCAAGTTTGGCAGAAACTTGACGAGATGAACGAGAGTGAAGCGGAGGCGCTGTCAGCAGTCGGAGTCTTGTAGCCAGGGGTCTGATTTATGAGAATTTGCGGGAACCGGTAAGTGTTTTTTTGAAGGGGTCAAGTTTTTCGGCTGTATTGCTTGCACAGCAAGGGTTTAAGGTACTTGGCTAAAAAAAACGATGCTCGCAAACGCTGTAGTGCTTGCTGTGAGTGGTTTAGAGGGCTGTTGAAAAATTTGCCTCTTGACAAGCCGGTGGCTGAAATGATACTTTTGCGATCGAGTACCGCAACTGCACCTTGAAAACTAAATACTGTAAGCCTTTCAAACACAGGCAGCCGCAATAAACCTAAACCCCTATCAGGGATTGAAACAAACAAGAGGTCGAGAAACCAGACAAAACGGTAGAGGCCGCAATAAACCTAAACCCCTATCAGGGATTGAAACAAAACCTTTACGGTCTATGGCGATATTCAAGTAGAGCCGCAATAAACCTAAACCCCTATCAGGGATTGAAACCCAGTACTACTGGGTGTAGACCACGAAGGATCTCCAAAGCCGCAATAAACCTAAACCCCTATCAGGGATTGAAACATCGAGAATCAGGCCGAATGGCTTGAATGGTACATTGCCGCAATAAACCTAAACCCCTATCAGGGATTGAAACCCGTACCAATAGGTGGCATTTAGACCTAGATCTGCCGCAATAAACCTAAACCCCTATCAGGGATTGAAACATGCAGGTGGTAGGTCTTGGAATATAACCGCCCGGCCGCAATAAACCTAAACCCCTATCAGGGATTGAAACAAAGATAGAGGCGATAACACAAGCGGTGCATCCTAGCCAAGCCGCAATAAACCTAAACCCCTATCAGGGATTGAAACCTAAGGATTCGGATCGCCTGTGGGCATACCTTGACGCCGCAATAAACCTAAACCCCTATCAGGGATTGAAACCTCAATACTTAAAATCGTAGAGTGTTGCATTGCAGCCGCAATAAACCTAAACCCCTATCAGGGATTGAAACGAAGAAGTATTAGACCCTTATGCACCGACGCCGGCCGCAATAAACCTAAACCCCTATCAGGGATTGAAACTAAGTTTTCAAAGCATCCAGATTTAATCGATCAAAATGCCGCAATAAACCTAAACCCCTATCAGGGATTGAAACAACCAACTTTTGCTACGAAGTCCGACACTTTCTCGGCCGCAATAAACCTAAACCCCTATCAGGGATTGAAACAAGGCATCGGCAGTGCTTTTAGCCAAGCGGGAAGCACGATCGGCCGCAATAAACCTAAACCCCTATCAGGGATTGAAACCAGGCTCTACCTGAAACAGCTAGCGAGATCGAGGTTGGCCGCAATAAACCTAAACCCCTATCAGGGATTGAAACCGAGCAAATCGATTGTGGTGGATCAGAATCGATTCAAGCCGCAATAAACCTAAACCCCTATCAGGGATTGAAACGCTAACAACAACCAGGAGCCGATCACCTTTAGTATGCCGCAATAAACCTAAACCCCTATCAGGGATTGAAACTTGCCCGCAGCACAACCCAAGAATAAAGCTGCAATGCCGCAATAAACCTAAACCCCTATCAGGGATTGAAACATCAAGAAGTTAATAAGTAAAAGTTATTGTCTAAGCCGCAATAAACCTAAACCCCTATCAGGGATTGAAACAAAGGATATTGTTTACATACATATGATATTTTAGGCCGCAATAAACCTAAACCCCTATCAGGGATTGAAACTGAGCAACAAAACCCAGCTAAAGCACCCGAAGTAACCAAGCCGCAATAAACCTAAACCCCTATCAGGGATTGAAACAGTCATTGGTTGGTAATTGATAGGGAATAAAGAGGCCGCAATAAACCTAAACCCCTATCAGGGATTGAAACTGAGTTTTTCTTGGTGTGTGATAGGCGAGCCATCAAGCCGCAAAGCCGCAATAAACCTAAACCCCTATCAGGGATTGAAACTGAGTTTTTCCGCATCGGGTAGGGGCTGCTAGAAGCCGCAATAAACCTAAACCCCTATCAGGGATTGAAACGTTGCCAAACCGCAAAGTCGGCATATTGTACTGGTAACGCCGCAATAAACCTAAACCCCTATCAGGGATTGAAACAAAGACGCTAGCGCCAAAGCCACGGGAGATAAAGCCGCAATAAACCTAAACCCCTATCAGGGATTGAAACGCTGGGGAGGGCAAGAGTCAGAAATACTAGCGACGCCGCAATAAACCTAAACCCCTATCAGGGATTGAAACCTTTGTCAACTGCGGCTAGGTTGCCGATCGCCACGCCGCAATAAACCTAAACCCCTATCAGGGATTGAAACCCAACGATTCACAATCAGTATATATTTACTGTTAGCCGCAATAAACCTAAACCCCTATCAGGGATTGAAACTTCGTCAAGACGAGCTTTAGAAATTACATTGAAAATAGCAGGCCGCAATAAACCTAAACCCCTATCAGGGATTGAAACTTAGCTACCGAGCAACCTATGTTAGCCGCTGTTCCCCCGCCGCAATAAACCTAAACCCCTATCAGGGATTGAAACAAAACAGGCATCACAGTAAGTTTTTTACAAGTATAAAGCCGCAATAAACCTAAACCCCTATCAGGGATTGAAACATCTGTCCCCGTTGCCGGTTCCGAGCGGCCGCAAGCCGCAATAAACCTAAACCCCTATCAGGGATTGAAACGATAGCACTGCGGGGCATTTCAAGTTTTAGTGGAGGCCGCAATAAACCTAAACCCCTATCAGGGATTGAAACGATATAGATCAATCAAAGTAAGTAAACGCTTTCAAGCCGCAATAAACCTAAACCCCTATCAGGGATTGAAACGATAGAAGGTAGTGGCGTTTACGGATGCGGCACTGCCGCAATAAACCTAAACCCCTATCAGGGATTGAAACGAGGAGGTTCGGGATGCGATCGGTTAGTAGGCTGAAAGCCGCAATAAACCTAAACCCCTATCAGGGATTGAAACCGGGCAAGCCGACTTTACCCAGTGAGGCAAACCAGGCCGCAATAAACCTAAACCCCTATCAGGGATTGAAACTTTGCATTTCCGTTACCCGGTCGCGAAGTGTGGATGGCCGCAATAAACCTAAACCCCTATCAGGGATTGAAACAAATCTCAGGAGTGCATCGTCTGGTATCGGTCGGAAGCCGCAATAAACCTAAACCCCTATCAGGGATTGAAACCAGGTTGAATCGCGCCGGGGTAGTTTTTCGGTCTGGCGCCGCAATAAACCTAAACCCCTATCAGGGATTGAAACTTGGCCGCCGCGTTGAAGCTTTGTTGCTCAGCCAGAGCCGCAATAAACCTAAACCCCTATCAGGGATTGAAACTTGCTAGATTAATTGCCACGTTTACTTCCTCTTTGCCGCAATAAACCTAAACCCCTATCAGGGATTGAAACATAATAACGCAAAACGATTGCGGAGTAACCATTTCAGCCGCAATAAACCTAAACCCCTATCAGGGATTGAAACCGGGAAGGTAGTTGAAAAACGTTTGTGCTTTCTGCCGCAATAAACCTAAACCCCTATCAGGGATTGAAACGGAATTGAAGCGGTGGGGATATCCGTAGAAGTTAGGCCGCAATAAACCTAAACCCCTATCATACGGAATCCGGTTGTCATAGGTCTGTTATAATTGCTGAAAAAATCGAGCAAAAATAGCCATGCCAAAAAAAGTCG
>NZ_JAUBQW010000323.1:0-1068 GCF_036701485.1 Microcoleus sp. Pol11C3
TATCCTTGCTCTTCGCTGTGCTTATCTCAACGGTCAACTTTCAATTTGATGTATTTGCCAAAGTGAGATGCACCCGTTGGATGAAGCTAACATAAAGCCTGTTGACATTCACGAGGGGATAAAAAGTAGCCTGATGATTTGGCAGAATCGAATTCATACAAGGGCAGCGCATCCAGAGATTCAAGTCATCGAGGAGTACAGTAATCTCCCTTTAGTGGAATGCTATGCTGGAGAACTCAACCAGGTGTTTATCAACATCCTTTCTAATGCGATTGATGCTTTGAAGGAGTACAATAAACAACGGTCACTAGATGACATCCGCGCTTGCCCGCCCGCCATTACTATTCGCACTTTTCTGCTAGAGGAAAACTCCCGTGTCGTCATTCAAATTCGGGACAATGGGCCGGGAATAACGGCAGAGGTGAAAGACCGTATTTTTGAACCATTTTTTACTACTAAGCCTGTAGGTGAGGGTACTGGTTTGGGTCTTTATATCAGCTACCAAATTGTACTGGAGAAGCATGGGGGCGCATTGAAGTGTTTTTCAGAGGTGGGGCAGGGATCAGAGTTCTGGATTGAAATTCCAATCAGACCAAGGAGGGTTGAACTCGACCTTAGCTAATTAATCGACTTCTATCAAACTCAGAACCTATTCCAGCCATCGGGTTTGCCATTGTAGAAATCAGCCTTTTCATTACTCCTGAAATAATCTATAATATAACTTAAGGTAAGTGGGTAGGCGGGGTTAAACCCAACTACGTAATAGTATGTAAATAGGGCTAAATCACTCACGCTTAGAGGATTTGGATGCTTTACAATCGTTTACATAGTTACCTTTTACAGCCCCTACTTAAGCTGTTGTGCATTTAAATTGTATTTTGAGGGCGGGCCGGATGCCCAACCCCTACTACCCACAAGAGTGAAAATTTATTTGACCCTGCAATTTAAAGGCGGATTAGCTTACTTATATAACTATTACTCGTCGGATCACTTAATTAGGGCTTGCTGAATATATCGATCGCACTTGAGGTAGCCTGGGTTTTGAGCGCGCGATCGAGAATAAAGTGC
>NZ_JAUBQW010000167.1:0-12408 GCF_036701485.1 Microcoleus sp. Pol11C3
TTGTCATTGTCTTTGACTCCGTTTCAACTTGATTGACTTTGTTAAGATTCAAACTTGATTATAGGTTTGACTTCGGTACACCTATATAGAGCCTATTAGCGGTTTTTTGTCAAGTACAATTTATACCAAATTAGATGAGCTTACCCTGAGAAAATATGCTAGACATAGCACTTTTTATATTGGACTTTGGGGTGAATCATGGGTCGATTCAATGTCTAGTAATTGGCTGGTTGTTGTTGAATTAATGTCTTTGTACCCACACAAACTACCTAATTATCAACAAGGCTTGAGAGCTATGAGACTTATTCAATCAGCGTTATAGGCAACTTGTCGCCCCGACAGATCTTCTTCAAAGCCCGCGAGATGGTGCGTGAGCTAATTTGCCCCTGCCAAAGTGTGGCCATCTCCATTTGGGTTTTATCCCCATGAGTTTGGGCTTGCCTCGCGAAATTTTGCCCAATCAGTGATTCTATGACCATTACCAGGCGGTTGATTGGGCAATGCTTGACAGTCTCCAGTTTGGGTCTGTCTCGAAATCCACAAGTTAATGGTGTTGCGACTAATGTTTAACAGTTGACTGACTTCACTAATCTTCAAGCCATTCAGCTTGATAGCTTGGATCACCTTCTGACGAAGGTCGTAACTGTAGGGTTTGGGCATGGGGAAAGATGAGATCCGGATTTGGGGCTACTTCTAGTCTACGTCTTAACCGCCTTGGCGGCTGCTATATTTGCTATTTTATCCATCATTACAACTATCTTTTTAGCCAATAAATATCTAATCACTACATATTTATTACTACCGCCATTGATGAGTTGGCAACTCTGGGTAGCTAGGGATTTAGTGGTCGAGAATATACTACGCGGGGCAATCTGCTACTATCAATTTAACTTTACTGACGTGTTGCCCAATCAATGTTGTCGGTTTTAGTTGACATTGGTACTCCGGCTCAACTACCTAAACAGAGGGGAAAATCCCCTGGTTGGGAAAAAGGAAAGGTACGTACTAAGGCGCCGTGCTATCCCACTGTTAAAAAACGGATTTCTCGACGCAAAAAGTCTTCAAGATTAGCTGTTTAATCTCCTGCTTTTTGAGTTTTTGAGCAACAGCTTGCCTGAGCTTAAAAGGCAGCTACTTTTAGCTCCGACCATTTTTTAGTCTACACTCCATCTGATAACTTGAGCAAGTTATTGTCAGGAAAAAAAGCCGGGATTCAACTGGAGATATTGTCTATTAATTTTCACAAAAAGTAGACACTAAAGTTAAAAAAGTTTGATGGCTGTGATTTTTCAAAAATACCAGTAACATGAATCACATCTGCGGAATGTGGGCTTTAAGTAGTGTTGATTTACTTATCTTGCATTTTACATCGACTTCTTATACCAGTTTCCCAAAATAATCCAACTCTAGGCTAACTCCCAACCTATATCCAGTAAGTTATTACCTCTCTAAAACCCAAAATCAACCATCAAAAATTGTCTTACTTCTTCCTTCGGATATCAAACTCCATTTTACCGTCCGTCATTTAACCCCATTAGCTACTACTCCCAATACTTTAAAATCGGCTACCTTGAGTTGATCTAAGGCTTTGCTTACCAGGCCGCGATCAGTTTTTTCAATTTTTACTATCAGCACTGTACCATCAGTTTGAGAAGCTAGTAAATGACCGTCAGCTAAACCCATTAAAGGTGGCGTGTCGTAAATTACTAAATCAAATAAGACTAGGAATTGTTCCATTAAATAGTGCATCTTTCTGGAAGAAAGTAATGTAATTGGATCTGGGGGAACAGTACCAGCAGTGAGCACAAAAAGATTGTCATCGTCTGGCAATCGCTGAATAGCCTCATTTAAGCTTAAATCAGAAGTCAAAGTATCGCTTAAACCTCTCATATTTGATATGCCAAGGTATGCGTGCAGTTGAGGAAAACGCATATTAGCATCTACTAATAATACTCGTTTACCCACAGCAGAAGCCGTTTTAGCTAAATAAACTGCTACCGTGGATTTACCCTCACCTTTAATGGTCGAAGTGATGGTTAAAGAATTTATCGGGTGTTCAGCATTTAATAACTGAATATTTGTGTATAAGTAGTGAAATGCCTCTATCACCGGAAAATCTTTGTAATTTGATACTATTATTCGTTTTAAGCTTGCACTTTTAGTAGTTGAACTTACGCTAGTGAATTTAGGTGGAACACTTTCGCCTCTACGAGATTTAATTTTTATTGCTTTGGCGATCGGAATTACTCCTAAAAGAGGGCATTTAGTTGCTGACTTTATTTCTTCCGGAGTATGAAAAACAGTATTTAAAACTTCTACTAGGAAACCTATAGCAATGCCTAGTAAACTACTAATAACGATCGCGATCGCTAGTTGGCGGCGGGTTGGTTTTGGGGTTACTGGAGAAATATCACCCTTTTCGTCTGTGACTAAGTGTGGTTTAGATATAATTTGCCAAGAGCTATCAATTTGACCAGCATCAAGTTGTAAAGTTTTTTGTTTTTCTAGGAACAGTTTTAGAGTATCTTTAGCTAGTTCTAGTTTTAATTGTATGTCATCATAGCGACGTTGAGCTTGGGGCAGTTGAGTTATTTGTGCTTGCAGTAAATTTTGGCTCTTAGTTATCAATCGCTCGCGAGCTTCCAACTGTTCTACTTGTGATTTCATCTGAAAGAGGACAGACTCAGCTTCTTTTTGCATTAAATCGCGCAAACTTTGCTGCTTTTCCCGCAAAGATTGCATGGGAAGGCTATTTTCATAAAATTGAGTAGAGCTTAAAGCTAATTGCGACTCTATTTCATTTACTCTGCCCATTAAACTTTCATAAGACTTGGGGCTAATCTCCACAATCCAACGATTATCGCCCGTTAAAGATCTTTTTTTATAGCTTTCATATTGCTGCCTACTTTCTGCTAGTTGTACTTGCACTTCGAGGCGACGATTAGTTAAACTATCTAGCTGATCTGATAGGCTGCGGCTGCGTAGTTCTGGTTGATTAAAGTTATACTTAACTCTTAATACTTGTAATTCCTGTTGCAAATTATCTACTTTCTGCTGGAGAGGTGATATTTGTTTAGCAATATAATCTATACTTTGTTTGCTAACTCTTAAGCGCTCTTTGCCCATATATTCTACGTAATATTTGGCAATTTCTTCCAGCACATATTGGATGCGCTTGGTGTCTCGATCGCGGTAGCTAATATCTAAGAGCTTAGTGCCCCCCTGCTTCCCATCTCGCAAGAAAGTAACACGTTGGATAGTCAAGCGGGTGTTGAGAATTTTATAGTTCAAATTGGGATATCTTTGTTGCAATTTATTAACTAATGGTATTAGCACTTCGGGGCTTTTTAAAACGCGCGTTAAACTTTGATAGTCCACCGAGGAACCTTCTTCCGCTGATGACTTAATTTTGTTTAAGTCGGTGATGCCTATACTGTTATTTTGAGCTTGGACTAAGAGCTTTGATAGCCGATCGTCAGTCGTAAGGGGTTCTGCTAAAGCTGTAAATTTTCCTTCATACTCAGTAATAGATTTTTTGGCCGCCCTGATCACCACAGTACCGCTCAAAGTAGCGAGGCTGGCAGTTACTATCGCCATCACCAGAAGGCGACGTTTCACGACAGCTATTACCCAATTCATATCAAGGACTTGGTCATCCTCTTCTGGGGTACTAGCTACGTAGTTACGGGAGGGTGCAGACAGATAGTGACCATTAAGATCATCCTTTGGGGGAGAAAACAGCTTTTTATCCATAAGGCTAATTTTATGAAATTCCTAATTTCCTAAGAGTCTGAGTAGCTCTATTAGTCGGGTGGGAACGAGAATTCCACCGATAATACTACTAGCTGGTGTGAGAACAGTGGTAATGGTGTCTACCAAGGTAGCAGTCCTCGATCGTCCCACTATAATTATGTCATTATCTTGAATAAGTGGGTTGGTTTGAGCATCGATTCCTTGATTCAAATTAATTGCTACTTCCGATCTGGATATAGTTCCATTAGGATTCAGCCTGATCAGTTCCACGGATCTCGAGTTAGCGCGACTTAGTCGGAAACCCCCCGCATTCATAATTGCTTGATTTAAGGTAGTATTAGGAGGTAATTTGAGCCCACCCGGAGTATTGACTTCTCCGATAACACTCACTTGCACAGTCGCCGGAGCAAAGCTAGCAGTAGCTAAAACAGAAACTTCTCCTGGGTCGAGCGCCGTCGCGGTCGGGACAAATATGATATCCCCTTCTTGTAGTATAGTATCTTGAGAGGTATCTTGTTCTTGCAAATATTGCCAGAGGTTAATAGTCCTGATTTGTTGTTGGCCACTTCTAGTATAACGTTGGAGTTGGATTTGGCGAATATCAGCGATTGAGGTGATGCCACCAGCTAATTGTAGAGCACGAATGATGGTCGGTTGTCCACTGCTTCTTTGACCATTTTGGGTATCACCACCGATCGCTACATATCTACCGGGACGCTTCACCTCTCCGAAGACTGAGACAGTACGGGGTTGCTCTGCGGGTATAGAAAAATTAGATTCACTAACTTGATTTGTTTCCGCTAAATTAATTGTTTCTTGAGGGGGAACCAATATTTGATCTCCATCTCGCAATGTGATGTCTTGGGTGGTTTGACCAGTTTGTAAATAATCCCACAGGTTATAAGTGATAGTTACTTCTTGGTTAGCCTTGATACGCCGTCGGACAATTACCCGGCGGATATCAGCGCTAGCTCGAATACCCCCAGCTTTTTCTAAAGCTTGAGGAAGCGTAGGAAACTGAACTGATGGTGTATTTCCACCTCCATTAGCTAGGGGCAATGAGTAGGAGCCGGGACGACTTATTTCACCCGACAACCAAATATTGAGCGGGCGGGCAGCTTGTAAGCTGATGGTAACTAAAGGTCTTTTTACGACCCGGCCATAAGCTCTAGTGATAACTTGGGCTGCCTGTTCTAAAGTTAATCCTTGAAGGGAAACACTACCAATAACCGGGATTTGAATAGCTCCCCCAGCGGGAATTTGATACACCCCACTAAGCTGGGGCAGATCGTAGATATCAATTCTAATATTGTCTCCACCACCTAGATAGTAGTCAGTATTAATGCTTATTGTGGGGGCTGGGGACTGAGCGAGGTTGGTTTGAGGGTAGGAGAAAGTGAGTACCAGCGCCAGCAGTGGCACTTGTAAGGCAGGAAGGGTAAGCCATTTCATAGATAGTAACAAATTTGATGATAGAGGTAAAGCCATGAAAGAGATTTTAAGAGTGCCGATGTTTGCGTTGATGCTTTTTTGTTTAGCGCTTGTCCTCTGTGTAACTCTTTATATTTTAGTCGCACGTCATCCCAAATGGGGTCTCACATTAGAAAAGATTTTTGTGGGGATACTTTTTTTTACCATCACTGGTGGTTCGGGGCTCATAGCGATGCCCTTTACTAAACTCAATCCTAAAGTTTTATACAATTTAGAAAGTACACCCCCAACTATTATTGGTCAACTTGTTATTTATGGGACCATGATATTAATGTTATTTCCCCGATTATCTAAAACTACTAAAAAAGCTGTTTCTGTAGTAATTAAATGGATAGCCGGAGACATTTTTTTAGGTTTGTTTTTGTTGATTATGACTTTGTCTGGCTTGTGGTCAGAAACTCCTGAAGTTACTTTTCGGGCTATTTTTGCTATTTGGGAAATAACTCTGGTTTCTATTTATGTAGGGAAAGTGTACAGTTGGTTAGAAATTTATGGATTATTGAGATGGCTAACAGGTTTATTAGCTTTATGGGGAGTTGTGAAACCAAATCCAGCACTGGACGGTTGTTGGACAGGAGTTTTTGGCCATAAAAACCCTTTTTCTTTTCAAATGGCTAATACAGCTTCTTTATGGGTTTTATATGCTGTTAAGGAGCGTAAATATCGATATTTATCATTATTTATTACTTTAATAGCGTTAGTAGGATTGCAAAAAGGTTGTAGTGGTGCTAGTCGGATTTTGACACTTGTATTAATCAGTTTGTGGAGTTATTTAGCCCTATTAAAAAAATTACCTGTTAAATGGGCTTTTCTCTGCTTTATCTTATTTTTGGTGGGGAGTATAGCTATAAGTATTTTGGTGTTAAATAATTTAGAGGCTATTATTGTGGATGGTTTGAACAAAGATATGACTTTAACGGGTAGAACCGATTTTTGGCCTTTAATTATTGATCGAATTAATCAAAATCATCCCCTATTTGGTTATGGAATGGCAGGATTTTGGCAGCCTTGGCGTGGCTTGGAAAACCCAGCTTACGGCATTCTAGTAGCTAAATCTGGTTTTGTGCCACCCCACTCTCACAATGGTTTTATAGATATACTTTGCGAACTGGGGTGGGTGGGATTATCATTGTTTGTTTTGTCATTTTTTAATAATATATTTAGAGGTATAAAGTACCTAGTTAAAGAAAGTTTTCCCGAGTCAGGTTTGCCTTTGTATCTATTAACATTTACGCTAATGACTAATTTGACAGAGGGGGGATTATTTGGTATTGGTACTTATTGGTGTTGGTATGTAGTTTTATCGGTAAAATTGAGCTTAGATAGGACAGCTAAGGATAATCCACAATGATGATGTCAGCCTTTGGTGAGGCCCATTAGGGGAATCTTTAAACAGAATAGGCATTTACCCGACTTCTTAAAGAAGTTGGGGGTTTAAAAGCGATCGCATTTTACGTTTAATTAAGTGGGTTCACTTAACATGACTTGCAATTGTTTCACTCTCCACCGTTGCTTCCATGGGCCAAGAATTTTCCATCTCTACTGTTTGTTTCGGCTGATAAACTGCCAAGTCGAACCAAAAAGTCGTACCCACATTAACTTCGCTAACTAAATTAATTTTAGTATGGTGCTTGTCAATAATGTTTCTGACAATAGAAAGACCTAATCCCGTTCCTTCTAAAGTGTGTACTCGGTTTTCTACCCGGAAAAAGCGATCGAAAATTGCTTGTTGATCTTCGGGATCTATGCCAATTCCCGTATCAGAAATTTCAATCCGCACTACCGGAAAATGTCCGGCATTCGGTGACAAGTTGTGGTTCCCGGATTTGCCGTCTTTGTTAGTCGCAGCCTCCGACTCTAGCAAATACGCTCGAATGGCCACCTTGCCACCGGACTGAGTAAATTTTAAGGCATTTCCTACTAAATTTGCAAATACTTGCAGTAACAAATCGTAATGACCTAAAGCAGGCGGCAAATACGGGTCAACTTCTTGCTCTAATTCAATGCCTTTATCCTTAGCATTCAACTGATAAGTCCGCAGGGTTTGTTCGACAGCTTGCGGGAGGTCAACAGCCTCCAAGTGATAAACTCGGCAGGATTCCAGTCGCGACAAGTCTAACACGTCGTTAACTAAACGAGTTAGTCGATCGGTTTCTCGATTGGCAATTTCTAGAAATTCCCTGCGCTCGCTTTCTAGAAGGTCTTCTCCGTACTCGTGGAGAGTCTCAATAAAAGATTTGATATTAAATAAAGGCGTTCTCAATTCGTGAGAAACATTGCTGATAAAATTGCTTTTAGCCTCATTGAGTTCTACTTCCCGAGTGATGTCCTGCACTGTCATTGCAATGCCTTTGAGACTTTCTCGGTAATTTCCAGAACCTTGATGCTTCGAGGTTTGCTCGTAGAAAGTACACTCTACAGCTAGCGGGCGTTGTGGCTCGGTACAGGTATCTTCCTCATGGCGGATGCAGCTTTTGCACAGCGGTTCGGCACCAGGCGCTTTGTGCAGAATGACTGTAGTTAAAACAATCCGAATTGTACGGTTAACGGGTTCGCTCATAGAGATGCGAAATTCGCCGCCTTCGCGATCACCCGCAGCTATTTCCTGCAAAGGTCTCGCCAAGTCCTGCTGCACTTCCGAAGGCAAAATGTTCAGAACATTTACTCCGAGCGCATTTTTACCTTCCCATCCAAAAATCCGCATCCCCGTCGGATTAACTAAAATCACCTGCAAATTTGCGTCTAATAAAAGCGCGCCATCAGCAATCGTTGAAACCAAAGTTTCTAACTTAGCTTTTTCCGCTGTCAGCTCTTCAATATTTTGTTCTTCATAACTTTCTAGTTTCTGGGCCATCTCATTAAAACTGCCAATCAACTCGCCCAATTCTCCACCCAAAGGGAGGTCAACTCGCTGCTTAAAATTCCCGCTGGCGATGTTTTTTACCCCAAAGACTAATTGTTTTATTGGCTGAGTAATTGTCAGGGCATTAAATACAGCTCCCAAAATTACCATCACCCAAATAGTGACAAATACTGCTAAAGTGACATCCCTAGTCAAGTTTGAAGAGATAACTGCTGCGGGATTTGGGTTAATACCGATCGCCAAAACTCCCAAATATTTGTCTTCATGAATTAACGGCACAAATACATCGGTAACTTCTCCATCAGGCGTCAAATGCTGCCGCACCAAAGGCAAAGAAGTTAAATTTCTCGCCTCAATATCGGCGATAAAATTATCGGGAAGTTTGATCTGGCGGCGCAGCGTCAGGGAAGTTTCCACCTCGGATTCCGAAAAGGGTATCCCCAGGAAAATATCCCCCGCTTCGTCAGCGTAAAGCATATAGCGAACGCTGGAAGTGCTGCTGTAAAATTGGCGGGAAAAGCGAGCGACTTCGGAGCGATCGTTTTTGGCAATCAGCGGCGCCACATTTGCCGCCAACAGCAGGCCGAGGTCACGGCCGTAACGAGTATCGTTAAGTCGGGCGTCTTGCTGGATAGTATTCACGGCCCAGAATGTCAGGCCGCTCATAATTAACGACACTACGAGGGTAGCACCGGCCATCAGGCGGGTCTGGAGGGTAAAATCCGACCACCAGCGGGCAATAATTTCTCCGATTTTGTTTAGTATGGCCAGCATTTCACCAGTTCACCAGTTCAATATTAAAAGCAAGATCAATTCCGTTGGCTCCCGATCGAATTTTCTGCTGCGACTTGTCCGCTACCGCCACCGCAGAGATACCAAACTTCATTGTTACATTTCTACATTGAGATTGCTTGGCTTTCGGATGGCGGCCGATGTCACAATTCCTAATTTTTATCGCCCAACGCTCGGCGGCCGATGTCCCGACGGCAGTAGACCCCTTCAAATTGGATGCAATCAACTGCTGCATAAGCTTTGGAGATAGCTTGTTCCAAAGTTTCTCCCGTCGCAGTCACGCCCAAAACCCGGCCGCCGTCGCTCACCAACTGCTGCTGTTTCAACTGCGTGCCAGCCTGAAACACTTCTGCTCCTTTGGCTTCAGCGTCCTCGATACCTGTGATAACTTTGCCTTTTTGATAACTTCCAGGATAGCCCCCAGAAGCCAAAACTACGCAAACAGAGGCCCCCGACTTCCAGCGAATAGAATTTTCACCGAGACGCTGCTGACAGCAGGCCAGCACCAAATCTTCCAAAGGAGTTTCCAGCAGCGACAAAACCGCTTGAGTTTCGGGGTCTCCGAAACGGCAGTTGAATTCTAAGACTTTGGGTTCTCCGTCGGGGGTAATCATTAAACCTGCGTAGAGTACACCCCGGTAGTCGATTTTGCGTTTTTGCAGTGCTGCGAGGGTGGGTTCGAGAATTTCTTCTTGAATCCTTTCCATGAGTTCCGGGGTGACAATGGGGGCTGGGGCGTAGGCTCCCATACCGCCGGTGTTGGCTCCCTTGTCGCCTTCGCCGATAGCTTTGTGGTCTTGGGCCGGCAGCAACGGTTCCACTGTGATGCCGTCGGTGAGGGCGAGAATCGAGACTTCTTGACCTGTTAAGAATTCTTCGACGACTACTCGGATGTTGTCGGTGCCGAATTCGCCTCGGAAAATGGTGTTGATGGCGCTGTGAGCCATTTTGACGGTGGTGGCAACGGTGACTCCTTTGCCTGATGCGAGTCCGTCTGCTTTGATAACTATTGGGGTTCCTTGTTCCAGAACGTATGCTTTGGCTGCTTCTGCGTCTGTAAATACGGCAGCTTTGGGTGTGGGGATGCCTGCTTCGAGCATCAATTCTTTGGCCCAGGATTTGCTGGATTCAATTTGGGCACCGGCTTTGGTGGGCCCGAAAATCATGAGTTTTTTCTGTTGGAAATAGTCGGCGATGCCTAGCGATAGGGGCAATTCGGGGCCGACGATGACTAATCCGATGTTGTTGACCATCACAAAGCGTTCGATGCCTTGGAAGTCGTCGATGTTGAGCGACAGATTTTGACAGCCTTGGGTGGTAGCTGTGCCGCCGTTGCCCGGTACGCAGAATACTTGTTTAATCCGCGTAGATTCTAGCAGTTTTTTTGCGATCGCGTGTTCGCGCCCTCCGTTTCCCACAACTAAAACTTTCACAGTATCCTCACCTATAAATTTTGTTCCCTGAATGTCTGATTTTCAGTGTTGGCATCTGTCTATCTGCTTTTTGCAGTGCTGTCAATTATGCCATGCTTGGCGCTAGGGAATTGCTAGATGTGGCACTTTTCTGGAGGGGTGGGGTTCGACGGCTGTTTCTCAATCGCTGGGAGCGTGCAATAATTAAAGACTTTAGCGGCCCAATTTTTCTAGGTTCTGCCTCGATTTAATCAGGGAATTAAAACTATTTTTTGGCTTTTAACTCTTCACTTACTGTAATTCATCCGGGGGCAAATAGCGATAAGATAGGCAGGTTGACTTTGCGGAATTTTACTCACATGAAATCAAATCAAACCGCTGCGAGTTCGTCTGCCAAATTTAAGCGGGTGGGCGTTGTCGGCGGTGGCCAGCTAGCTGCGATGATGGGGGATGCTGCTAGGGCGCTAGGTATTGAATTGGTAGTACAAACTCCCCATGCTACTGACCCGGCAGTTTCGGTGGCTGCTGGTGTTGTTTTGGCTGCTGTTGATGATGTTTTGGCGACGGCTCAATTGGCGGCTGGCTGCGATGTTATTACTTTTGAAAATGAGTTTGTGGATTTGGATGGTTTGCGGTCGCTAGAACAGCAAGGTGTGTTATTTCAGCCGACTTTGTCGTCGCTTTCTCCTTTGTTGGATAAGTACGTCCAGCGCTGTTATTTACAAGGTTTGGGTTTGCCAACTCCGAGGTTTTGGGAATGGGATTGCAGCGCGGATTTGCCCCCAGAATTGTTTAAGGGGGTTGCGATCGACTTTCCGGCAATTTCTGTTTCTGACAGCGTGCAGATGGAAGGAGACTCGGCTGCTGGCTCGATCGACTTTCCCTTTGTCGTCAAAGTTCGCCGCCACGGTTATGACGGCCAAGGTACTTTTATTGTTAAGGATGGGGGGAGTTTTGAGTCAATTCGTGCTAAGCTCAAGGGTCAGTCTTTGCTAGTGGAAGAGTTTGTGCCGTTCGATCGCGAGTTGGCTGTGATTGCAGCTCGATCGGGAACTGGGGAAATTGCGATTTATCCGATCGTGGAAACCCAACAGCAAAATCAAGTTTGCCGCCTGGTGATTGCACCTGCTGATATTAGTTCAGATGTGAAAACAGAAGCTTGTGCGATCGCCCGCACTCTCCTCAACAGTTTGCAAGCTGTCGGCGTATTCGGCATTGAATTATTTTTAACCGCCGATAATAAGCTGTTAGTCAATGAAATTGCACCCCGCACTCACAACTCGGGACATTTTACCATCGATGCTTGCAAAACTTCACAATTTGAACAGCATTTGCGCGCAGTTTGTCAACTGCCTTTAGGCAATTCGGATTTGAACTGTGCAGGCGCTGTTATGGTAAATTTGCTGGGCTACGAGTCGGCTGAGTCGGATTATTTAACCAAACGAAAACAACTGGCACAAATTAGCGGTGCTTTTGTACATTGGTATGGTAAGAAAGTATCGCGCCCGGGCCGCAAACTCGGTCACGTTACAGTTGTGCTCGACGCGGACAAGGTGGCTCAGGGGCGATCGTCAGCAGAGGATCTCGCTCAAACCGTAGAATCTATCTGGTATGCAAGTTAAATTGCTCGAAGCTTGCCAAAATCTGGTTAGTTGGTATATATTAAATAAAGGTTCTACTGCGACGTTGGTGACTGCCAATAATGTTTTTTTGATCTATAACTCTTAACTCTCGGGAATCAAGATGTTTGGACAGCAGTAAACTGGGCTTGTACCCAGAAACTTTAAGTCCGAGCCAACGGTACCCACCTGGTAAAATACCAGGTCAAAAGCTGAGGTAAGACGGCGTTGCGGGGAGCCATTAAAATTTTGATTGAGATAGGCGCTGTGAAATATGGCTAGCCTATTTTTTTTGATATGTGGTGATTGAGAATTGGAAATCTGTGGGTTTATTTTATAAATTTTTGAGTGAGAGGAAAACCGCAGATTAAGGCAGATAAACACAGATAAACGCAGATAATTGGCTCTTCAGAACTTATGGTGATAACTTTATCTAATAAAAGATAGACTCGTGCATAAGACTAGAAGCTGAAACTCA
>NZ_JAUBQW010000324.1:0-1057 GCF_036701485.1 Microcoleus sp. Pol11C3
ATAGAAGCCTGTTTGATTTTTTGACGAAGACTACGCTGCAAAGTTTTCTCGTGATTAAGAGCGTTAAGTGCCATCCGTCTCAGGATGGCCAAATTACGAGGACTATGACCTGAACGAATCCGACATTGATCCTCATGGAACGTGACATCTAAAGTCCAATGAACTTGGTTTTCAATAGTCCAATGTTGACGAATGGCACGACCAAGAAGTTGAGCATCCGCAGGCACAGAAGCTAGATAAAATTGGACTTCATGAGTCGTTTTGTTCCAAAGATGGCGGATTCTTTCAATAATGACGATGGTTTGCAGTCCCGACCACTGGTCTTGTTGATAAAGACCACCGAAAGCCTCTAAATGAACAGCCCAAACATAACGTTTTTCAGTGCGATGGTGTCCCTTTTCAATCTGTTGGTTATAACTAACGTTAATGCCTTCAAAGTTATTAGCTCTTCTGGTATCAAACCATTCTTTAACCTGAGAATGTAAAGTGGGGTGATTAGCTTTAAGAGATACAATATAATCAGCTTTTTTGTGGCGAATTTGTTTCACAATCTCGGTTTTATTTCCCATCGCATCAATGGTAACGGTCGCCCCGGTCAGGTCTAATAATTCTAAGAGTGCCGGAATTGCCGTAATCTCGTTGGAATGATCCTCAACTTTAACTTGCCCTAAAACTAAACGCTGTTCACTTGCCCAAGCCGTGACCAAATGCAAAGCTTTTACGCCTTGATTACGGTCATAAGAACCTCTAACACTTTTGCCATCGATGGGGATAATCTCGCCAACTATCGAACCAAGCATACTTTGAAGCCACTTCGCTAAACATTGTTCTAAAGCCTCAGGATTAATTCTTTCAAAGACTCGTCGAAAAGTATCATCACTCGGGATACCATTGGGTAATTCGAGAAATTCCTCTAACCATTGCTGTTTAGCGATGCCATAATTTTCCATGTCTTCCCAACCTTCGGCACCGCCAATGACGGCTAAAATAGAGATTACTAAAATATCTTTTAATGAGTGTTTTTGGGTTCTTTGAACTCTGGGGTCCGGGATCTCTG
>NZ_JAUBQW010000168.1:0-12231 GCF_036701485.1 Microcoleus sp. Pol11C3
ACATTTTGGGGTCTTATATTTTTCACTCCTTTCAAGTCAGTTATATCATACCTCATCTTTTCGATAAATGCTATAGTCAAAAAAAGACTGTCAAGAATTCTACCCCCTTATCTATTTTGGTCAGTAGCTTTGTACATCTTAAATAATTTGGGGGAACTCCAAAAATTTGATTTACTGTCATTACTCAGAGATATCCTGACAGGCTCAGTGATGCCTCCCTATTACTTCATCGTTGTGATTGTTCAATGCTACGGTTGGTGGTGGCTGCTAGTGAAATTAAGAGTTTTAGAAGCCAGAAAAGTTTTGGTCTTAGGCTTAACAATTCAAACAATTTTTTCAATATTCTTCTACTTAACCGCTCTCAAATACATATCAATACCTCTACCTTTGATGGAACGCTGGATTTTCAGTTGGATTTTGCCATTTTCAACTGGTCTATTTTTGGGCAGCTCGTATGACCGAATTCAACCCGTTCTCGAACAAAAAAAAAAGCCAATTTTAGTGGCAACTATCCTTTTTTATCTAGCTAGCATTTGGGAATATTACCTAATAAGTGAAGTGAATTCAGAGGGATGGTTTCTTCGCTCGTTTTTTAAAATATCTGCTCAAGGATACGCAATTTGGTTCGTATTATCGATCCTCGCATTTTCTAAGAGTATCGCACTTCCCACTAGAGTATCTGGGTTAGTCAAAATATTGGCGGCTTACTCATTCCCTATATATCTCCTGGATTCGACAGTAGTAAAATATGTCTTGTTAGTGTTTTATAAGTTTAGTGACCAGGTAAATCCGCTGCTGAAGCTCGGCTTTTTAGTGACAGGCACTTTGTTCGGTTGTTGGGCGATTATTTACCTGTTGCAGAAAGTTATGCCCCAAAAATACAGCCTGTACATTCTGGGAATTTAATCGGATTGTGTGTTTCAGCGGATGTCTTCATAAAACTGCTTGAGATACCTCGCAGGAACGCCAAAACCCCACAAAAAACCAATCGAAAGATAGATCGCAATTGCTTTAACTTCGCCCCAATTGGCAACTCGACGAGCGCTACTTTCCACTACTCGATTGACTAACTTAAGTCTCCCCCGTCGCACTAACTTCAAACACAAATCCGCTTCCTCCATAATAGGCAGCGCGGCATCGAAACCGGCGCATTCCCAAAAATCGGTACGGCGACAAAAAATAACTTGGTCGCCAAACAGCAGGCGCAACCCTTTGAGAAATAAATGAGGTCGAAATAACAGCGGCGCGTAATAAGTTTTCAGGTAATTGTGGAGGGAAAAACCCCATTTTGTTTGCTGCGAACCAGCCATCAGGGAGATAAACCCGCCGCCTGAAATTTCGGCATCGGACAATGTTTTCTGGATGACTGCTATAATGTCGTCGGGAACTAAAGTATCGGCGTGGAGAAAGCACAGAATTTCACCGGTAGCGACTTGAGCACCTAAGTTCATTTGCAGGGATCGTCCGGCTATACTGCTAGAAATAACGCGGATGCCGGCGGAAAGTGCGATCGCCGCTGTGTCGTCTTGACTACCGCCGTCTACCACCAACACTTCCCAAGCCGGAGGATTGAGGATGCTGAGTTGGCGGAGCGTGCGTTCCAGACAAGTCGCTTCGTTGAGGGCGGGGATGATAATAGAAACGCGATCCATCTGGTTGAAATTTATGCCAAAAGTATTATACTAAAACATTGTGACGATTCCCAACTAACGAGAAAATAGAACTTAGGCGCGCGGATTCAGAAACCCGGTGTGTCCCTGCGAACTCGTCACGAAACCTCGGATTTTTCACAGAAACCGGGTTTGTTGGCGTCATTCCTATAAAATCAGGCAAAAGTGCAATCGCCCTCTATATTTCCCACTAATCAGGACTGAGAAAATCGTGCAGAAAACTGAAGTAAAAAATGATTTAGAATTTTATGAGGAAAATGCCGATAATTGGTGGGACAAAAATGCTAAAATTTATGCCTTATACCATCTCAACAAACCCAGATTTGAGTTTTTCGACAGACACGCGACTAATTGGCGAGGGCTGAAAACCTTAGATGTCGGGTGCGGCGGCGGCTTTTCTTGCGAGTTTATGGCCGAGAGAGGTGCTATTGTTTCTGGAATAGATCGATCGGACAAATGTATTGTAGCAGCTCAAAATCACGCAGTTACCAGCGGTTTCGAGATTGACTACAGGCAAGGTTTTGCCGAAAATATGCCCTACGCGGACAATACCTTCGATGTGGTAATTTGCGTGGATGTTTTAGAACACGTTGCAGATTACAAACAAGTTGTGTCAGAGGTTCACAGAATTCTCAAGCCCGGAGGAATGTTCTTTTTCGATACCATCAACAGAACTTTTTCCTCGCAAGTGGTGATGATTGGCCTGATGGAAAATATTTTGCAAGAAATTAGGCGGGGGGTTCACGATTGGGAAAAGTTTATTACCCCGGAGGAACTGTCTGCGGTAATGCGAGATACGGGTTTTGGGAATATTGAAATTAAAGGTTTTGATATGTTTGGAGAAATGGGTTCTGTTTTAGCCCAGATGCACGGTTTTTGGGTGAATTTTACAGGCGGAAAGCAGTTGTTTCCTTCCGGGGCAGTTTTCAAACAAGCGGCTCAACTTTTAACAGTTAATTTCGCTAACTATATTGATTACAAAAAGTCTGGGTTGTTTAAAATCCAAATCAATGAGGATACGTCGATTATGTATGTTGGCGTTGGGGCGAAGAATTAGTCAGTTAATTGTTAACTGTTGTCATTTGGGGCGAGTTGGAGACGGATTTTTGCGATCAACAAATCCGGCTAAAACCCGCCTCTATTGCATTTTTGAGGGTACGCAGGCCCCGGTACACCTTATCCTGTGGAGTGCAATACACATATTCCGTGGGGACACGGTACGACGCCGTATCATTACTGTATTGCGGGCAATTGAGAATTGCTATCTTGGCGATCACACGACAAACCTAAGCCTGGGCAGAGGGATACTTAGTATCGATCGAATTTTAAGGTATTGCTCGCCCCAACTCCTCAAATAGCGATCGAGCAAGCATATATACTTAAATGTTAGGGCAAACACAGGGACACTGCCCCTACCGATTCACAATTTATCAAGAATTATGCCAGCAAGTTTTCTCCCAAAATCGATCGCACAACTCACAGAATCTACCTCAATTGCCTTAGCCCAAAGCATTCAATGGGAGGCAATTACAACTCCCCTATCTTCTGGGCCAATTGCCACAACCTACGTGCGCCAAGGCAGCGGCAACACACCGATTTTGCTACTTCACGGCTTCGACAGTTCCTTGTTTGAATTCCGCCGCCTGTTGCCGCTGCTGGCTGCCGAAAATGAAACTTGGGCGGTTGATTTGTTGGGTTTTGGCTTTACAGAAAGAGCGGCAGGTTTGACATTCAGCGCGAGGGCAATTGAAAGTCACCTTTACTATTTTTGGAAAACGCTAATTTCGCAGCCTGTAATCTTAGTTGGCGCATCAATGGGAGGTGCAGCAGCAATTGATTTTACTCTCTATTATCCCGAAGCTGTGAAACAATTAGTATTAATAGATAGCGCAGGTTTTGCCATCAGTTCTAATAAGGGAAAGTTTTTAATTCCTCCTTTAGGATATCTAGCAACTTCATTTTTACGCAATCCAAAAATTCGCCAGCGAATTAGCGTCAATGCTTATTTCGATAAAAATTTTGCTTCTCAAGACGCTCAAACTTGTGCTGCTTTGCACTTGGAAATGCCCAACTGGAATCAAGCTTTAATTGCGTTTACTAAAAGCGGCGGTTACGGAGGTTTTGGGGAAAAATTATCGCAAATTCAGCAGCAGACGCTGATTTTGTGGGGAAAACAAGACCGGATTTTGGGGACGGCGGATGCGGAAAAGTTTGCAAGGGCGATCGCAAATTCTCAACTAATTTGGATACCCGACTGCGGGCACGTTCCCCACTTAGAAAAGCCACAGACTACCGCGCAGCATATTTTAGAATTCATCACAAAAAGCGGACTCACGCAAAAAAATTAAACCTAGGGTGCGCTGTGGCGCACCTTACATATATGTTTTCACTTGCAAATTTGGTATAGTTTGAGGTCAAATAGACAGGTTTCAAACTTTCGGCAAATACTTTTGTACTATCGTCCATCCTGTGAGTAAAACAGTCACAAATCCCCCAAACAAGGCCAAATTAGTACCGATGTGGAGGGGACGCGCCCAAGGATGTTTAGGGCCAATTTGCAGCCCGCTTCCAACAGAAACTAACACCAAAACCACAACAGCTAACCCCGCCGGTAAATGAGCCGAGTGACCCAAATTGCCGTAGGATCCTAGCGTACCGACTACACCAATTCCCAGCAGTAAAATTACCAAAGTCGCCATCCCCGCACCAGTGGCTAAATGAAAGGGACGCAGCCATTTTGGGCGCGGTTGTTTCGTACTCCTAGCGGCAAACATCCACGTTCCAGTAACGGCTAGCAACAGGTAAGCCAACAGCGAAACACCCATTGACCAAGCCGCTATTTTCCACAACAACAAGAAAGAAGGCAGATTCATCGGTTGCGTCCCTAATTAGGATTTTCCACAAAAGGTTTCTTTCCGATTTTACCTGGACTTGAAAGCAAAAATAAATTAGTTTGAGAGAAAGTGCGATCGGACTATCCACAGATTGCATCAGTCTTACCTTGAAGTTAAACCCACTTTCTCCCATACTCCGCTTAATTTACGCTAGAGATTTGTGGCTAACCTTTTTAGGAGCCACCTTCCCATTCTAGCTGGCTGGTTTTGCTCTCCATGAAAGGCATTTTATAAAACCCTAATTTTTGTTCTAAGATTAATCGGAAAAAAGGCAGACCTTCAATCAAATATCTTTTCCACAACCTTCTCGGTTCACTTAACAGTCGGTACGCCCATTCTATACCGACTTCGCTCATCCATTTGGGAGCTCTTGCTTTGCAACCAGCTTCGAAATCAATGGTTGCACCTACGGCTAAGAAAATTTTGACGTGTGTTAATTTGCTCCTGTATTTCACCAGCCACTTCTCTTGCTTGGGCGCTCCCACTCCTATGGCAAGAACTGTAGCCCCTGATTTATTTATCTCGTCAATTATTTTTTCACATTCTTCTTCATTTTTTTCAAAGCCAAAAGAAGGAGAAAGTGCTTCAACCACTATTTCTCTACCAATTTTTTGGTTAATTTTTTCCTGGGCTTTCCTAGCAATACCTTCAGCAGCTCCTAGCAAAAATATTTTAATCTTCTCGTTATCTTTGTGATACATATAAAATGCAGGGAACAAATCCGAACCAGAAATTTTTTCTTTGAGAGGAGTACCCAAAAACTTGGAGGCATACATCAATATTTGACTGTCGCAGACTCTATAAGTAGATGTATTGTAAGCTTCATAGAAGTCGCGGTCATACTGCAACTTAATCAAGTGGTCTACATTGGGTGTAAATACGACACCACCTTCGCAGTCGAGTTTTTCAAACAACTCTGTGATTGACAAGTTATCTATCGAGACATTCAATAAATTAACTGTTTTCATTTATGATGCCCTTCCCGCTTTATATTAAACTACAACTCAAACTATTATAACCCACCATTTTGTATTTTCACTACTTGGGCGCTTCAGTGAACTTAATTTCTTAAGTATATCCCCATACACCCTACCTGTCCAGTCAGGATTTTTAAAGATTGTGTAAAGAATCAGCTCGTTTTAGTAAAAAGTATATTAAGCCCATTTTTGTTTACAAATCGCAACACACTTTTAATAAAAAACCCATGCCGTGCTAATAGTTGAAGCATTGCAAATTCAGGCAAAAAAAATTTGAATTTTATTTTAATCGAATGACAAATATATCGCCACTTCAGAACTTGATTTAATGCAAAAATGGTAAATTTTTAGTTGCTGTATTCAGCGACTGCAAGATATTTTCAAGCTTGAAGTGAAGCCGCGCATTCCTGAAAATCATCCTGATTTTTGGTGAACCAGCGACTGTCTTCTGGGTGGCGAACTGGTTTTCTTTGCCTTAAGACTTTCTGGAGCTTTTAATACCAGACCCGATATTCCTCCAGCAATGAGCGCAAAAATTGGGTTAGTCATAGCGTTCAAAACACAGTCAAACACGTACATCGTTAAGGCTACTCCCAGGGCGGCAGCGGGCGCTACTTTGGGATTAGACCAGGTTCTGGCGGGATATTTGAACACGGAAAAGACGATAACAGGAAGTAATAATGAAGAAAATAAACTAGCTAAACCGACTGCACCGTTGACTCCAAATGCAATAATCCATAAGCTGTCGGTGACCGAGATATCTTGACCGTACTGGTTGTACACGCGGTTTCCGCCGGAATCGCCCCAGCCAAAAAGAAATCTTTGCCGCGCTTTTTCCCCTAATATCTCTTCCATGTCAAATCTAAACTTCAGAGAGCTGGCTCGTTCTTCGCCAAATATTTGAGTGATGAAGTCAACCACGTCTTTGCTCGAAAATTGGCCGGATGCAGCTATGTACAGATAAAACACTATATATCCAATTATGAATAGCAGGGGCAAAGAGGTGCGAAACCACTTGGCAGAGAATAATACGATCAACGCGAATGCAAATAAACTGTAAGCGCCAGTAGAACGGCACAGGAAAAAAGCGATAGTTAATATAATTGCTAAAGTCTTGATGTTGCGACCCTGAAACTTTTTGAGCGTCCCAGTTTGCCAGAGCCAAACTCCGATTAAGGCGGCTGTCATCATCCACACGCCCACCATCAAACCGTGCTGCATAAATACTACGGGTCTCCACCCCCCCATACGCCTTGCTTGACCCCAGTCGTTAAAGGCATTGACGCCGTAAACGAGTTGGTGCGTCGTTGGGCCCTTAACCCCTTCAAATAAAGTAAAAGGAATGTAGGCCAACCCACCTGCAAAAATCCCGATCGCCAATTGTCGCAGCCCGTCTAAACTACCCACATACAAGCGTCCTAAAAAATAAGGCAGACCCCAAGTAACGATTTGGTTGACAGTCGGAGAAATCGGGCTGCCGCCATTAGTAACTTGTGAAACAATTGGACACAAACAGTAAATTACCATTGGCACGTCCAGCCAACCAGGCTTAAAAGAGGTGATGCGCGCAGTATCGTAGACTATAGTAGCCAGCAAAATGGCGTAGCAAGCTGCCGATATTTTGGTATACGCTGGCAATGAGGGGATGGGATAAGAAGCTTGCGGTAAAAATAGCCACGCTGCAACAAAACTTATAATTACCGCCCGCTGAGCCGGAAACCTCACAAACAGGTAAAAAACGACTGGAATAAAGCCGAACATAGCAACTGGGATTAATGCAACCATAGGTATTTTGGGGGAGTAAAATTGTAGAAAGACAACTCAATTTGCCCAATAAAAATTCTCGCTTAAACGATCGCGCAACCCTAATCTTTTAAATCAACCTCAATTTATATGTCTTGTTGGTTAATTGTGCTTGACGTTCCAAAGCAGCGTACAGTGCCGCCTCGAAGAGATTAGTTGCATCCTCCCAAGTATAATTTATCACCGTTTGTAAAGCAGTCTCGGACATTGCGGGCCATTCGGCATCAGACAAGTGACAAATCTGCTCGATCGCTTTTGCCATATCCTCTGGGTCTTCTGGCTTGACAAGTATGCCACCACCGCCAGCAAGTAGTTCCGGAGCCGCACCTGCTGGAGTGCCGATGACTGGAGTGCCACAAGCCATAGCTTGTAAAATTGGCAAGCCGAAGCCTTCGGAGCTGCTGGAAAATAGCCAAGAATCGCATTTGCTGTAAAATTCTTTTAGTTGGTCTTGAGTAGGTTCCTTACTATACTCAGTACCCTCATGCAAATGGGGAAGAGGACTATCGTGGCCGGAACCAAATGCAACTAAACGAAGGTTAGGAATTTTTTTAGCAGCTATAGAGAAAGCTTTCAGGCCAAGAAGATCGCAGCCTTTCCAAGGAGTTGTAGTATAGTACATCCCGACTGTGGGAACTAATTGCTTGCCACGCGGCTGCTTCACTCGCGACTGGGGGTCGTAAAACTGTTTGGTGTCCACCGTAGGAAGGACGAGAGATACAGACAAATCGCCGTATTCATTCCGAGCTATGTCAGCCAGCCACTGGGCCACAGCGATTTTGTGCATCGGCAGCCACCAAGTTGCCTCTACTCGACCTTTTGGGATGTAGTCAAAAGCCTCGTAGTGTTGGAGAAAATATACTTTCGCTCCTTTGCTGGGGGAGAGTTTTGCCACCCACTCGGCAGTTTCCCACCCAGTAGCCATGACAATATCGGCATCAGGTACGTCAAGGTCGGTAAGTGGACGGTAGGTTTCGAGAACTCGGCTCTCGACATCCACCATGTCAAAGTGAGACTTTTGTGTTTTGGGAGCCGACAGCCAACCCCTACCCCTCAGCAGCGATCGCAATTGTTGGAGCAAAGTCGGTTGAGGCAGAGGCATAGAGACGATAAATATTTTGTGTCCTCGCTTTTGCAGCAGTTCTGTGTAGATAGATAACACCCTCATGCCACCTATAAGACTCAGGGTAGGCAGGACAAAAGTAATTTTCATGAATAGATGCTGAAGATTGATACTGGTTAAAAATCCTCCTTAGCAAGTTGCCACTTACCAGCCTCTGTTTGGCTTTTCTGCGGGGTGCGGATCTGTGCTGGAGGCGATCGTAACTCGATAGTCGAGCCGATCTTACTTTGTCGTCAGGGACTTTTCCCAATTACAAATTGGGAGATGTTTGATAACAAGACAAGTTTAACCTGTAACGGAGCCAGCCTTAAAACCTCCGTTACACTCTTCTTCAGATTTTGGCAGGCAGATCAATTTATAACCACTATTCCCTCGTAGCTGCGGTCAGAACTCGTGTCGAGACTGCTGCGTAGAAAATAGGACACGGGCGATTTTATTTGTGGCAGAACCACCCCACCAAACGATATTGAGTTTCTCCCCAGCATCCGGAGCCGAAAACGCCCGTAGCGCCGAATTTCAAATGGCGGCGCGGCACTTAGCATTCAACCGGCAATTTTTCCTTTTCATAGTAGGGAGAAAAGGAATCTAGGTTAATCTGGCGCTGCTTAGATTTGTCTACAGCAACTTTCAATGCCGCTTCAAAATGAGCCGTGGCATCATCCCAAGTATAATTGTTCACCTTGCCATAGCCGGCTTCGGACATGGCTTGCCACTTGGAATTTGGCATCTGACAGATACGCTCTATGGCTTTTGCCATTTCTTCGGGATCTTCGGGTCTTACAAGTATGCCACTACCGCCGCTCAAAATTTCAGGAGCAGCGCCTGCTGGGGTACTGATGACGGGAGTGCGGCACGCCATCGCTTCGATAATAGGCAAGCCGAAGCCTTCTGAGCGGCTCGCCAGCAACCAGGCATCGCATTTGCTGTAATAGTCTTTGATTTTGTCTTGGTCGGGTTGAATTACATACTCGGCATTGGCCGGTAGGGGCAATTCCGAGGATGGGGCCTCTGTACCGAAGGCAACCAGACGCAGGTTGGGGATCTTTTCTGCAGCTAGGGAAAAAGCTTTGAGGGCGATGTCGGTTCCTTTCCAGTAGATTGTAGAGTACATTAGGCCAACTGTAGGAACCGATTGTTTGTTGCGAGGACAGGCGTAAAATTGCTTGGTGTCCACGGTAGGAGGAGCTAAGGAAACCTCGCGATCGCCATATTTAGTCCGAGCTAGCTCAACTAACCACTCAGAGATCGTAATTTTGTGCATGGGCAGCATCCAGGTTGCTTCTACTCTTCCTTGAGGTAGATAGTCAAAAATTTCGTGGTGCTGGATAAAATAAGCTTTTGCTCCTTTGCTAGGAGAGAGTTTGGCTACCCACTCGGCGGTTTCCCACCAGGTGGCAACTACTACGTCAGCGTCAGGTACATCTTTGTCTTCTACGGGGCGGTAGCGATCAATAATTTTGTGTTCTACACCTAAGTTATCGAAAAATGAGGGTTCCTTTTCAGGTGGGGAAATCCAACCCCTTCCCCGCAGCAGCGACTTGACTTGCTGGCGCATACTCGGTTGGGGGTGGGGTACAGAGATGACGAACACGGAGTGTCCTCGCTTTCTCAAAAGTTCTGCGAAAATAGATATTACTCGTATTCCACCAGTCAGAGACAGAGTAGGAAGAACAAAGGTGATTTTCATTTTTAAGTCCCGCTGAAGACTTTGACTCTCATTCGGCACTGTTACCAACGCTGATGTTAGAGCCCAAAAGGAAAGAGGGGCGGGTGAATATTAATTACCGCTTTCCTAGTGTTTACATAGAATCAAACCGACCGACTGTTCGCAACACCCCAGTATCTATCTGTCAAAACTTCACTGTCGTTGCACTGATAGTAACGATTGATGTGAGCGCGAAACAGTTCCCATAGGGATAATTTGCAGGTAAACGAAATTTCATCCTAAAGATAGATACCTCATAAAATAAAACCTTTTTTCGCTACAAACACCAAGCTAGACAACACCATCTGTTCAACATAACATAATTTACTAGCCCAGAGATAGGCATATACGGGAAACCGAATATCATCCAAATTGCAAGGGGGAGATAAAGGTAGCATTAGCAACAATATTCAGTAGAGTTACATACCCTTTGGCAAAAAAATATACTCATTAAAGCAGGTAATTCTTACCTTGAGAATGTAGATTGCCTTTCCCTCTAACAGAGCTAAACATCGATCGGTGGCTTGGATTTTTTGATAACTGTCCTGTCGATATGGCGGGACACAATATCCTATTTTGTCAAGATTATGAGATGGTGGTTTTCTCAGATACCTGCTGGGGCGCGATCGCGCGAATCACTGTCGTCGGCGTGCGAATGAGCAGAGAAAGCCGATTTTTTAAGCGCTCTCCCTTGCCATCAGTTGTCGTATGTTCCTAAAAAAACCTGGTTGATGCGTCCACTATTTGAAAAAATAAGTTTCCCAATCGTGCTACAAAAGATAGAATTTCACCGATATAAATTTAATTAGCTGCGTCAGTTTTAAATTTGTTAATAAAAGGCGATCGCATGAAAAAGTTCCCAAAAGAGACTGCCACTGCGGGGCAGAGTATATGTAGCGTTCCGCTCCAATTCCTCTCTAAGTAATTACCGTAACACAACTTCAGCAGCAAATTATCAAATGACCCTATAAAGATCAAAGGAATACTCAACATTGAGCGGCCTCTATCTTGCAAACCTTGACTCCTAAGCAGTAGCAGCAACTTCGTGGTATGTATCAAACGATTTCGCGTACAAAAAATTTCATGTTATGAAAGCATCATTTTTCCGGCGTTGGCAATCGCGGATGACAATCGGTGCGATCTTGGGGGTTGTGCCGCCGATGCTTGCAGCGATATTTTGGCCAGTTTTCATGCAGCTAAAATTATGCGATCGCAAGCAAAACAAAACCTAGAATTAAAAGCAGATGCCTTAACGGAAAGCATCTTCCGGTGGGAAGATATGAACGTTCGATTATTGCACAGCATCAGTCAACAACCCAGTACAATCAGCATGAATGCCAGCAAACACTTGTCGGTGCTAGTTGGCATCAACCGCAGCTACAGCCAGATATACCTTGCCGAAGCTGACAATTTAGAAAGGTACGTTGGTGAAAAATGGATTGGTTTCAAAGTCAGGGATACTGGAATTGGGATGAATGCACAGTAAATTGAGAGAGTATTTCAACCTTTTACGCAAGCAGACGAGTCTACTACTCGCAGGTACAGGGGTACGGGCTTGGGACTGGCAATCGCCCAGAAATTCTGTCAGATGATGGGGGGAGATATTAGTCGGTAGAGCGAGTTGGGAAAAGGATCAATTTTTACTGTAGAATTGCAGGCTATAGTCACTGAAAAAGCAGCTAGTTAAAGAGGATTTGCCAACCAATAGTTGCTAGGGCTAAATCTGCGATCGCGTGGCTGATATAACTCGACCAAAGCGAACCATAAGTCAGATAAGAGTGCGACCAAATTATCCCGGCGGCGAAGACAGCTAAGGAGCCTAAGAGCACAGCCTGCCAGTCGCTGTAAGCTGCTATTACAAAAATGTGGTGGAGCGTGAAAAATAGCGAACTCAGAAATATTGCTTTTGTGCCTGGTATGAGAATCTGGCACTTGTTGCAGACAAACCACCGCCAAGTAAATTCTTCAATCAGCGAGTTAACTATAGCAATCCTAAATGATTTTCTATATCTAGAGCAATCCTAAATGATTTTCTCTGTGTAAGTATATTGACGTATTT
>NZ_JAUBQW010000325.1:0-1048 GCF_036701485.1 Microcoleus sp. Pol11C3
TTCTTTTTTCAATAAAACCAAACTTTACCCAATGCTCGAACCCGTTGGGAATAATGCCTGCTGCTACCGCTTGTGCCACGTCGGGATTTTCTTGCAGATAGGTGCTTTCGTTGTAGTTAACAGTGGTCATAATACTCGTAATTAGATAATTTGTATGTTTAATTGCCACGGGTTCCGATCGACGCTCAATTCGGCTCCAACCGCAGCCAATTCCGGCACGCTGTTATTATTGGATAATTTTCTTAAGAAATAGATGAATTATGCTATTGCAGTTGTGTTAACCGAGCACTCCCTTTGACTTAGAAGGCAGCTAACTACACCTACTGTTCTCCCATATCTTTCTACACCTTTCAAAAAGTTGGATCAGTACGAAATTTCTTGCCTGACGCTGCTATTGCACCCATACGTCGGCTGTTGAATACCTTGGCAGCAGTAATACTCTAATTTTTCGAGCCACTACCCCCAGTCGATTCAATTTAATCTTTTTGCAAGCATTATTCCTCAGCTTGTTTATTTGTCATCTATCTCTCGATGTATTTAAGGTAAGTCTTTGGATAGATGCCTGTCAAGGGAAATCAATAAAATTTGTTTAAAGAAAACGTCATGGAAGGTAAAAATTCAACATTTCCTGGTTGGGGCATGAGTAACGTAGAAAAAGGTTGAGAAGAAATGCCGCAATTTACATTCACTTCGAGAGCAAATGAATGGTTCTTGAGATAATTGGTACATCCTTATATCCCTCCGTCCATAGGGGATTTACTGATATAAAAATGATGTACGCACTATTCTATAAATTACGAGCTAAACAATAGCCGTAATTGCACGCTAGGCGTGCGATCACGCACAGTCTGAACAATGTGGCAGTAATTAAGTAGAAGTTTCTTTTGTAGCGTTTAGCCCTGATTATCACCGTATCGTTCAGAAGCTATGAAAGTCTATTCATTGCTTCAAAAAGTTTTGAGACGGCATCTGATCTCTATTATAGTTCCTCTCCCCCGCCTTTGTCAGTCGGAAAAGTCGGATCGTAAAGTCGGAAAAGTCGGATCTT
>NZ_JAUBQW010000169.1:0-12130 GCF_036701485.1 Microcoleus sp. Pol11C3
TTATCTTTAGTTGAGTTTGAATATATCGGTCGCTCCTATTCATAGTTTGCGATCGATTATTCAGCAAGCCCTATTTAAAACCGTCTTTTCGGGGAGGATTTTCTGTTGCCGATCGCCTAAATTAAAAAAAATATTCCCACCTGCGGGCTTTAAAAAAGTGTTAACCGCTCTCCTGATTATTTTCATAGGCTTAGCTCCCTCACTGCTGTCTTTGTGGGTGATGCGCTCTGCCGAGAGCCAAGCCCGCGACAGAATTGCAGCAGCCAGGCTTGCGGTAGCGAATAGACCCATGCGAACTCAACTACCAACTGCCGATCGCACTTACATACAAAGCCTCGGTTATTTGATCGGCGATATCACTTGTGAGTATAACGCCCGCTCTAATTACATTCGCTGCGCTGTCAATCCTTCTGGGCCCTGTCAAGATTGTCGGTACTACCAAGCCAGAACTCTTGACGCTCGCGGTGAAAAGATATAGCTTATATTGGTGCTTGTATCTATGCCTATTTGCGGATGAAATAATCAATGATTTAAGATGTACTTACGTATAAGGGTTATTGTTGAAGCTTGTTTTGGACAACCCACGGCCAAACTCAGCAATTAAAACCTAATCGAGCATTATTGCTTGGTTACACTTGCCATAACAGGGGAATTGCGTTCGGTGTTTTTCTAGTTGAGGACTTACGATCAGAAACGAAGTTTAGATGATAAATTTCGGTTGGGCGGCGAGAAATCTATGAATAAATTGGGTTTCTAGTCTCCTGGGCGTAACTCTTGCAGTTAAGAAAACTAGCCAAAAAAAATCGTAATTAGCTGAGGAGCCAATCTCCAAATCAGTTTCTCCAAAACATCATGAAAAATTCTGCACGAACGATTCTCCCGAGGATTTAGTTTAAACAGAAATCCACTCGAAGACTCTAAGTTGACAGTTTGAGAAGTTAGTTGTGGGCGGCACTAATCTGTTTTTGCGATCGTAGCGAAACAGTCTCAAACCTAGATTGCTATCTCCAGACTCCAAGTCATGAATTTTTAAGATGCTTCGTCGATACAGGGTATGCCGATTTCAATTGGATCTCATATGTTGCACCATTCTCAAGAATCGGCTTTCCGGCCTGTTCCACAACAAGTGAATTTTCTTATGGCTGGGCAGGAGAACTCCCCCATAGAAGGGTTATTGAGAATGGTACAAGATCTCAGTTGAATAACACTTCGGGCACGCCCACCATAATTATGTCACGGCTATAACTCCCTAATTAATGTCTGGTTGCTATTGTGAACAGGGCTTGCACACCAAAACCAAAGAAACCGAGTTGTTTACCGAGAGCGAGGGCTGCAAAGAAGTCTTTTCGTCCCTCAAACCAGGTTTATACGTCTCGAAATAGTGAATTTTCTCTGCAAATAAAGTGAGTGCATTAGACGATCTACAGAAAGCCTCATAAAGTAAATTTTTGAGAACTGCTGTTATTATTTACTGCACCATGTAAGAGATTTGCGTGTAACAGATACACTCGCTAACACCAAAGAAAGTCGAAGGCAAAATATCACCAGATAGATTATTGGGATTTAAACTCCAAATCCTCAGTGCTTCTGTCGGCGCTTTTTGCTATGCTATCAGCTATCAAGGTAGTACAGCTTTGTGCTGAGAAAAATTCGCTTTTTGCTCTTGATCCAAGTCAAGCAGCAGACCCTCTTACTCGCCAATTAAAACTTTTCAATAGGTGATAACGATCATCTATAAATGGGTACATCATCTACAATCCTTGAGCCAATTTGACCATGCAAAGCATCTGCAACAAACCAATTTTTATCACCCCACAAATATGTGACTCCACCGCAAGGATTGCGAGCGGAAACTCCCGAACTACAGCTACTTATTATCAGAAAAAACAAATAAAATCAGTAAAAACAGAGGAGTGTTTCCTATCCCAGAAACTCCGTGGCGACAGGGGAATTAGGCATCCCCACAGAGAAATTTTACGAGCAACCGCGTCGGTGGGCGCCCGGACTGTAAAAAATGTACTGTTCATCGATGCCAGAGTAGAGCAATACGACAGCTTAGCAAAAGGAGCAACAGCCGGGACAGAGGTATTTGTAGTGGACTCGACGCGGGATGGAGTCGAGCAAATTACTAAAATTTTGGCTAATTACAGCGATTTAGATAGCCTTCAGATAGTTTCTCACGGTCGAGAAGCGGGGGTGCAAATTGGAGCGATCGAACTCTGCAACGACAACTTAGAAACCTACAGCCATTTGTTGCAGCAGTGGGGAAAAGCCCTCAGCGAGAGAGGAGATATCTTGTTATTTGGGTGCAGCGTCGCAGCGGGGAAAAGCGGCAAAGGCTTCGTGCGACGGCTGAACGAAATTACTGGTGCAGATATTGCAGCGAACGACGGCTTGACGGGGAGTGCGGCACTCGGCGGCGATTGGGAATTAAAATTTGCGATCGGGGAAATAAGGGCGAGTATCGCTATTGAAAAAGAAGTGCTCGAAGCCTACACTTACACACTCGGCACATTAGTTAACGAAACTTTCAAAAACTCCACAGTTAGGGGGCCTTGGATTTACGGGGGAAACAACGGGGCACTGTTCAATCCCAGCAGCGGGGTTCCAGCAGCCGCTCAACTTATCCCCGGCATTACCGGAGGCACAGTATCCGGCGTACTTCCGGCTTTGGGGGGTTCAAGTCCCGGCGAAGGCGCTCTGCGATTAACTCCAGCAGCAGTTAACAGGGAAGCCTTTGTCATCTACAACAACCCCATTCCTTCCACCGACGGTCTCAGAGTCCAGTTTGATTTTTATTCTTACGGTTCAACCCAGCAATATATTGCTCAGGGCCCCTCTATTAGCCCTCAGCCAGGGGATGGCCTGGGTTTCTTCTTGATTGACGGCACTGCCAGCCCAACAAGGACTGGGGGTTATGGCGGTTCTCTGGCCTACGCTCCACGAACGGGTGTACCCGGTATTAAAGGAGGTTATTTAGGCATTGGACTTGACGAGTTTGGCAATTTTTCAACATCCACAGAAGGGCGCTCAGGCCCGGAGCCGCCTCCGATTCCCGGCTCCTCTATTGGTTCTTTCAGACCTGATTCAGTAACGCTTAGAGGTAAGGAAGCAGACGATTATCCGCTTTTAACAAATGCGATCGTTCCCTTCGGCATCGATAACATTCCTACGAGCATTGACTTTAGTGGCCCTGAACCAGGCAGAAGTTTTAACTTCAGCAATACGTTCACGAGCGATCGCAATTTAGCCAAAAGATCCGTTCAAATTACGCTGAATCCATCTAACGCTCCGGTGGAACCCTCTCGCCTCACCGTAGCCTTCGATGAAAATTTCGACGACATCTACGAAACTACATTGATCGACATCCCCAACTTGGCCACCGAAAACGGCGCAGTACCGCCAATTTTCAAATTTGGTTTTGGCAGTTCCACAGGAGGCGCCAACAACATTCACCAACTTCAAAACCTGGTAGTTGAAACTATCAATCTTCCCAGCATCGCCGCTGAGGTTGCCACTATCAAGACCGGCCCGCAGTTCGTCAAGTCCGAAGGCAGCATTACCTACACAATTACTACTGTAAATAAGGGGCCAGCGCCTGCTACGAATGTCCTGATTCAAGACGAAATACCTTTAGAACTGCTGCTTCCGGGCGGATTGCCGCCGGTTCTCAGTGCCTCCAACAACGGCACTTACGTCAACCAAACGAAGTCTGTCACCTGGCCGTTAATTCCCGTTCTCAATGCCGGCGAGACTCTCACTTACACCCTGACAATTAATCTGCCGCCCGGTTTAACCAGCGGTAGCAGTTTTGCCAACGTTGCATTCAGCAGTAGCTCGACTTTCGACCCCGACCTCAGCAACAACAGCGGTTTACTCCCGCCAGGGCAAATCGAGGCGCCTGGTGTAGTCTCTACCACAGTTGTTGATACACTCGCGGATTTAGTAACTACCAAAAGTGGCCCTGTGACTACCTCGGCCGGGTCAAGCGTCGCCTACACGCTGACCACGACTAATACCGGGCCAGACCCTGCTGCCAACGTGACCATCACTGACAGCATTATTCCGGGTTTAACAGGAGTCAGCGTATCGGACGGCGGCACTTACGACCCAGTTTCGGGCATTGTCACCTTCCCAGCACTGACAGCGCTGGCAAATTCGGCTACTGCGACCCGCACCATCAGTTTCATTGCCCCAGCCACCCGTACCGCCATCAGCAACACGGCCCGGAGCAGCACGGCGACTTTCGACCCGATCGTCACTAACAACAACGGCTCGACAACCAACAAAGACGGCACCCCCACTAACTCTACGGTGACGACAAGTATTGCGCCCAACGCGGATCTTGTTACCACGAAAACCGGCTCTACGAGTGCTAGTGCCGATAGCTCGGTCAGCTATACGATCGCCACAGTCAACTTAGGCCCGAGTCCTGCAGAAGCTGTAACCATCACTGACAGCATAGTTCCCGGGTTAACTGGAGTCACAACATCTAACGGCGGCGTTTACGATCCAGTGACAGGCATTGTCACCTTCGAGCCCGTGGCAATTGCCAACGCGGAAACAGTCAGCCGGACGATCGGCTTCACAGTACCGCCCACCCTAACTTCCATCAGCAACACGGCAAGAAGTACCTCCATCACTCCCGACTCCACTCCGGCTAACAACAACGGTACAAACCCCAACGCCACCGTCATTACCTCGATCGATGCTGTGGCCGATGTTGTCACCCAAAAAACGGCTCCGGCCAGTATCAACGCGGGCGACACGCTCCTTTATACAATTACTACTACGAACAACGGGCCGAGTCCTGCGACCAACGTAGTCATCACCGACAGCCTGATTCCCGGCTTAACAGGAGTCACCGTGTCCGATGGCGGAACCTACAATCCTGCCACAGGGGCGATCGATTTCCCAGCGATCGCGACTTTAGCTAGCGGCACCAACCAGAGTCGCACCATCAGCTTTGTACCGCCGCCTACCCTGACGAGCATCACCAATATTGTATTAAGTCGATCGGACACTCCAGACCCCGACTTAACAAACAACAACGGCTCGACAGTCGCAGTGCCCGGTCAGGCAGGGGGTCGAGTCATTACCTCGATCGATTCTGTGGCCGATGTTGTCACCCAAAAAACCGCTCCTGCCAACATCAACGCAGGCGACACGCTCCTTTATACAATTACTACTACCAACAACGGGCCGAGTCCCGCGACCAACGTAGTCATCACCGACAGCCTGATTCCCGGCTTAACTAATGTCACCGTGTCCGATGGCGGAACCTATAATCCAGCCATAGGGACGATCAATTTCCCAGCGATCGCGACTTTAGCTAGCGGCACCAACCAGAGTCGCACCATCAGCTTTGTACCGCCGCCTACCCTGACGAGCATCACCAATATTGTATTAAGCCGATCGGACACTCCAGACCCCGACTTAACAAACAACAACGGCTCTACAGTCGCTGTGCCCGGTCAGGCGGGGGGTCGAGTCATTACCTCGATCGATGCAGCCCGTGCCGACCTGGTTACGTCCCAGAGCGGTCTCACATCTGCTCCTGCTGGTAGTTCCGTGACTTATACTATAACTACTACGAACAATGGGCCGAATGCTGCTGAAAACGTAGTGATTACACACAGCATCATTCCCGGTTTAACGGGAGTCAGCGCATCCGATAACGGCACTTACGACCCAGTGACAGGGATTGTCACCTTCCCAACAATTCCCAGTTTGACTAGCGGCAGCAACATCAACCGCGAAGTAACAGTAGTCGTTCCAGCGACAGGCGCCATTAGCAATACTTCCGGGAGTCGATCGACCACTTTTGACCCCCAACCCAGCAATAACAACGGTTCCGAGTCCAGAGCGACTGTCACCACCGCCATCAGCGCGCAGCCCACACCCAACCAACCTCCATCAGCCTACAGCAGCAACGCTGCGCTAGCGCCCAACAGCGTTGTCCAAATTAGCGGGCTTGGAGGCAGAGACTCAGACGGCACAGTGGTTACATTCACCATCAGCACCCTGCCGCCGGCAAATCAAGGCGTCCTGTTCTTGGGCGACCCCGCAACGGGGGGAGTCGCCGTCACGGCAGGTCAAACCCTGACAGCCGAGCAAAGGACGCAGTTATTCTTCCAGTCGGCCGGCAATTTCACAGGAGCTAATTTTACCTACAGCAGCAAGGACAATCTCGGTGGGAGCAGTCCTGCCGCTACAGTTTCTTTGCTGTCGCTAGCGTTCAACTACCCGCCGGTACCCACAAACTTCAGCAAGACCCTGGCACCAAACAGCACCGTCAACCTCACAGGGCTGACGGCCAAAGACCCCGACGACTCGATCGAATTCTTCACTATCAACACCCTGCCGGCGGCAAATCAAGGGGTCCTGTTCTTGGGCGACCCCAGCCAGGGAATCCAGGTCACGGCAGGCCAAAGACTGAGCACAACTCAAATCAGCCAGCTATTCTTCCAAGCAACCAGCGAATTCGCAGCCACCAACTTTACCTACAGCGCCACAGACCGCCGCGGCGCCCTTAGTCCCGCCCCGGCTACAGCCTCCCTGCTAGCACTATTACCTCCCACCGACGAGCCACCCGTCGCGAACAACTCCAGCGTCGCTTTGTTGGTGGAAACAACCGTTAACATCCCCGGACTCGGAGGAACCGACCCAGACGGGACGGTGGTTTCTTTTACCGTAAACACAATCCCACCAGCCAATGAAGGCACGCTGTTCTTGGGCGACCCCAGCCAGGGAGTGCAGGTCACGGCAGGTCAAACCCTTACAGCCGAGCAAATTACCCAGTTGTTCTTCCAGGCGTCCGGCAATTTCATAGGGGCAAACTTCACCTACAGCGCTACAGACAACCTCGGCGCCACCAGTGCGGCAGTGGCCACTGTCTCTCTCATTCCCCTTAAGGAATCGATACCGACGCCGACACCCGCGCCGATACCGACACCCGCGCCGATACCGACACCCGCGCCGATACCAATACCAGCCCCGACGCCCATAACAACACCCGCGCCGGAACCAATACCCGCGCCGGAACCAACACCAGCCTCGATACCGACGCCGACACCAACACCAGCCCCGACGCCCATAACAACACCCGCGCCGATATCAACACCCGCACCGATACCGACGCCGACACCCGCGCCGGAACCAACACCTGCGCCGGAACCAACACCTGCCCCGACGCCCATAGCAACACCAGCCCCGACGCCCATAACAACACCCGCGCCGGAACCAACACCAACACCAATACCAACACCAGCCCCGACGCCCATAACAACACCCGCGCCCATACAAACACCCGCGCCGATACCAACACCGGAACCAACACCCGCGCCGGAACCAACACCAACACCAACACCAGCCCCGACGGCGATACCAACACCAACTCCCGCGCCCGAAGCAACACCAACACCAGCCCCGATATTGAACCCAGTCCCCGAGCCCGATACCAGTTGCGGTTGCCAACCACTGCCCTTAGTACCCAACTTCACATTTATCCCACCCCAGCCTTCACAAATACTTAACTTCGACTCTAACGCCGCACAACTCATCGACATCCAAAACACGATCATCGGCACTGGGACAAACGATTCCTTAACAGGAAACCAAGCCAACGAACTGTTTGTCTCCTTTGAGGGCGACGACACAGTATTAGGTGAAGGTGGCAGCGATATCATCTTCTCCAACCAACAGCGAGACTTCATCGCAGCAGGTAGGGGCAACGACATCGTTTACGCCGGCAAAGACAACGATGTAGTGTTCTCGGGGAAAGACAACGATCGCATTTTTGGCGATCGCAATTCCGACACATTGTACGGCGATCGCGGTGCCGACACCATAGTCGGCGACAACGGCAACAATATCGACCTGACTGGTAACAGTGGCGACCTGATTTTCGGGGGTGCTTCCGAGGATTTAATTGGTGGCAATCAAGGCAACGACACGGTTTACGCTGGTAAAGGCGCAGATATTGCCTATGGTGGCAAAGAAAACGACCTGATTTGGAGCGACAAGGGTTCGGATACTCTCTACGGAGACAGCGGAGACGACTCTCTGTTCGGCGGCGTCCGAAACTCCCTCGATAACGACCCAGACGGTCGAGATTTGCTCTACGGAGGCAACGGCAACGACTTACTCAACGGCCAACAAGGCGACGATACTTTACTCGGCGGTAACGGCCGCGATTTGGTGTTTGGAGGCAAAGGGGGCGATCGCCTTTTCGGCGAAACCGAGTCGGATACTCTTTACGGCAATCAAGGTTCTGACACCATTCTCGGCGACTACGGCACTCCTGTCAGCAGCACAATTGCTACGGATGAAAGCGACTTAATTTTCGGCAACGACACCGGCGATATCATCGGCGGCGGCAGCGGTAACGACAGCATTTTTGCCGGCAAAGGTAATGACTTAGTTTACGGTGGCAAAGATAACGACTTAATTTGGGGCGAACTCGGTTCCGACACGATTATCGGCGATGAGGGAGACGATTCGCTTTACGGTGGCTTGCAAAACCAGTTAGTCAGCGATGTTAACGGCCGCGATTTGCTGTTTGGGGGCCAGGGTAACGACTATCTCAACGGCGGTGAGAGTTCTGATTCTCTCGACGGCGGCTTTGGTAACGATACTCTCCACGGCGGTAAGGATGACGATTTGGTACACGGAGATGCCGGCAACGACTTGATTTACGGCGATGGTGGCAGCGATATTTTGTGCGGCGATGATGGCAACGATACCATTTTTGGCGATCGCGGGGAAAACGAGCAAGGCGCCGTCGGTGCCAACGGGCAGCAAGACTGCATCAACGGTGGCAGCGGTGACGACCTTTTATACGGCAATGAAGGTCAAGATACCCTCAACGGCGGTGACGGTAACGACACTCTCTACGGAGGGAAAGATAATGATATTCTCAATGGGGGTGTTGGGGATGACTGGCTGTTTGGCGATGGCGGAGATGATACTTTGATTGGGGGTATGGGGAATGATCACTTTGTGTTAAGCGCTAATAGCGGTATGGATACTGTGCTCAATTTTTCCGTAGGAACTGATAAGTTTGTCCTGGCTGGTGGCTTGAGTTTTGAGGCTTTGCAAATTAACTCTACGGCGAATGCCACACTGCTACAAGTTGCGGCGACTGGCGAGGTTTTGGCTCAGGTTTTTGGAGCTGATAATTCTCTGAATGCTGTGGATTTTATGAGTCTTTCTCGTTAAGACCCAAGTGCAATAAACAGCGTGTAAGGTTCCCTTTACACGGAACTTACCCCCTGCGGGGTAGTTCCGTTAAACTCGATCCCATACGAGCTATAGGTTTAGACGGTTCGCTGGACTCGCCTGCGTAGCCATGTAATTTAAGATTTTCTTAAGATTGTTTGGTGGCAAAGCCTGGGAGAATTGTAGTCATGCACATCGAAAGAGTCCCCAACCGCAATTCCCCACCCGCTGTCCTCTTACGTCAGTCTTACCGAGAGGATGGCAAAGTACGCAAGCGCACCCTAGCTAACCTCTCTAAACTGCCGGATGAGGCTATCGAAGGACTGCGAGTTTTGCTTAAAGGTGGCACCGCTATTTCTAGCTTAGAATCCGCCTTTGAGATCCAACGTTCCCTACCTCACGGTCATGTCGCTGCCGTGTTAGGAACACTCAAAAATATTGGACTAGAATCACTAATTAGCGATCGAGCAAGTCGCCAAGGAGATCTAGTAACCGCGATGATAGTGGCGCGAATTATCGACCCCGCCTCAAAATTAGCTACCGCACGCGGACTATCGACAGATACCTGTAACAGCACGCTTTGTGAAATCTTAAAAGTTCAAGATGCTGATGCTGACGAGCTTTATGAAGCAATGGATTGGTTAGACCAACGACAAGCAGAAATCGAACAAAAAATAGCGGCCAAACATCTGTGTGAAGGTAGCTTAATTCTCTACGATGTCACCTCGACTTATTTTGAAGGAACCACCTGTCCCCTGGCTCAATACGGCTATTCGCGGGACAAAAAGAGAGGGAAATTACAAATCATTTTTGGCTTACTTTGTAACGCCGCTGGATGCCCGATAGCTGTCGAAGTATTTGAAGGAAACGTCAACGATGCTAAAACCTTAAGTCCTGTACTGGAAAAAGTCCGCCATCGGTTTGGGATACAACGGTTAGTGTTAGTGGGCGATCGGGGTGTCCTTACTTCTGCGCGTATTGATGAAGAATTAAAGGGGGTAGAAGGTTTAGACTGGATTACAGCATTAAGAGCGCCACAAATTCGGGAGCTAGTGGAACAAGAGGCGATACAACTGTCGTTGTTTGACCACAAGGATTTAGCTGCCATTCAATCCCCGGGTTATCCAGGAGAGAGGTTAATCGCCTGTCGCAATCCTTTTTTAGCTCAAGAAAGAGCCGCTACTAGGGAAGCACTGCTACAAGCAACAGAGAAAGAATTAGACAAAATCGTTGCTGCGACAACTCGCTCTAATCGTCGGTTGGTGGGGGCAGAAAAAATTGGGGTGAGAGTGGGGAAAATTATCAATCGCTACTCTGTAGCCAAGCATTTTAATCTGGAGATTACCGACAATAGTTTCAGCTACGAACGAAACAGTGAGAAAATTGCAGCGGAAGCGAATTTAGATGGAATGTACGTGATTCGTACTTCGGTTTCAGAGTTGATATTAGATGACCCCTCAACGGTGAAGGCATATAAGAGTTTGTCTCAAGTAGAACAGGCATTTCGCTGTTATAAAACTATTGATTTGAAGGTGCGCCCGATTTATCATCGTTTGGCGCATCGGGTGCGAGCGCACGTGTTTTTATGCTTGTTGGCTTATTACGTGGAATGGCATATGCGCGAGAGATTAGCGCCGCTGCTATTTGAGGAGGAAGAGTCGTTAGAGCCTCTGGAATCTCCTTCAGTCGTTGTCCCGAATAAATCCCAGACCCCGGCTAGGCGGAAAGCTTCAACAAAACGTAATTCTGAGTGTTTTCCAGTTCAAAGTTTTCGGACATTGCTGACTAATTTGGCGACGATTACTAAAAACCGGGTGCAGCCTAAATTGGGGGGTGTTTCAGTTAGCTTTGACAAACTGACGATACCGAGTTCTTTACAGCAGAAAGCCTTCGATTTGCTAGAGGTTTCACTGACCTTGTAGTCATGTAGCTGGCCCGGGCTCAAGTCCGAGCGCCCCACTGATGGGGGTTTGAAATGCAACTTTCAAAGGGTGCGGGGTAAGTTCCGTTTACACAAGACCTTACCGCTGTTTATTCAAAAATTCTAATCCTAAAAAAATAGCTGCGATGCTTCCTGCTACACAAATTTCTCGGTTTTTTATTTTCACCCAAATTTCAGCAAGGGGGACTAAAACTACTTCAATATCTTCTGTAATATCTAATTGTATTTTGATTGTCTGCTTGACATTTTTAGCAACGTATAGGTAGATAGAATTGGTGTCTTTTACAGGGTTATCATATAAGGTTGCTAGTTCCAAAATGTGTTCAGCAACATATCCCGTTTCTTCGGCAAGTTCTCTGGCTGCTGCCGATTTCCCGCTCTCTTCAGCAGGGTTGAAAGATCCAGCAGGCAGTTCCAGCAAAATTTCGCCTACTCCGTGCCTGTATTGGCGCACTAATACCAGTTCTTGCTGCTCTGTCGTGGCAAATACGAGGGCGATATTGGGTCGGACATTAACAAAAAAGTCGTCTATAATTTGTCCGCTTGGCAATTCTATTTCATCTTGTCTAACCTGACACCACTTATTGTTAAGAACGAAGCGCGATCGCAATAATTTCCATTTAGTTAAATTTTTCATATCGCAATAATGTTAAACTTTCAGCGTCATCCGAAGGCAAAATTTTCCCATCCATAATCTATTTCAAATCAAAAATTTTACCTAGCCGCCATGCCATACAAAAAATTACTCACCAGATTTGGGGAAGACTTACAAAAATTGACTGTTAATTCTCTACCAGCGGGATTGTTTGCCATCAAGTCACTGAGTATGAGTGTAGCAGTCGTCGCCGCAGTTGCGACAGTGCCGGCAACACTGGAACCAGCAAATGCTTCTAGGGTGCATCTCACTTTTGCGAATGTGTCACAAAAGAGTTAAAATGAAAAAGCTAGTAAAATCGTCAAATAAAGATG